>CAYOTU010000021.1:0-16558 GCA_964406905.1 uncultured Myxococcales bacterium
CAAGGACGAGGGTGAGGTCCGGGACCGCTCGGAGGGCCATGGCGATGAGGCACACAGCGATGACTCAATGACACTCTTGCTTGGGGGTCTGGTTGTTCCATACACAGGACCAGGAAGACCAGCTCCAGTGACAACCGTAGCGCCAGGTTCCCTCGATACCGCAGGAAGGCGAGAAGCCGGACCAACCGTCGTCACCGCTGCAGAGATCGTTGAAGAGCGAGCAGCCTCCAGCGATAGCGGTCCAGCGTTTGTCCGCGCCACCGGAGCAGTCGTAGTCATAGCTCCCGTCCCCGCGGTGGGTCTTGAACCACGCAGGCTGGTTCGGGTGCGCGTCGTCGTTGCTGTCGTAGCAGTCATTGGATGTGAAGACGTCGTAGGCCCCAGTGGGTGTACAGTAGCATTTGGGGGGGCTGTTTGCGTCGCCGTAGCTGTCGTTGTCCGCGTCCTTGTGGTAGTTCTTGCAGCCCCCGGAGTTCTCGGGGTCGGTGGAGCCGTTGCAGTCGTCGTCCTCGCCGTTGCAGACCTCGGGGATATTGACGGGGTTCTCGTTGACGCACTCCACGCCGTTGCCAGCGCCGTTGCAGGTGTAGGTCCCGTTGAGACAGAGGTCCGAGTCAGCGCCGTCGCAGGGCTGGCCCTTCAAGGGGAAGCCCTCGTCCACGGCACCGTCGCAGTCGTCGTCCACGCCGTTGCATTTTTCCTGGACGTTGGCCGGGTCCTCGTTGATGCAGCGGACCCCGGTGCCGTCCGGTTTGCAGGTGAAGGTCCCGTACTTACATAGGTCAGAGTCGTTCCCGTCGCAGGGCTCTCCCAGGGTTGGGAAGTCCTCGTCCACCTCACTGTCGCAGTCGTCGTCCGCGTTGTTGCAGGTCTCGGCGATCCCAGCGGGATCCTCGTTGACGCATTCTGTGGCGGAGCCATCGGGCTTGCAGGTCCAGGTCCCGTTGAGGCAGAGATCGGAGTCTGTTCCGTCGCAGGCCAGGCCCTTGTTGGGAAAAATTTCGTCGATATCGCCGTCGCAGTCATCGTCCGCGCCGTTGCAGAACTCCACGAGGCCCATGGGCTCCTCGTTGACGCACTCCATGCCGGTGCCGTCGGCCTTGCAGGTGAAGGTCCCGTTGAGGCAGAGATCCGAGTCTGTTCCGTCGCAGGCCTGCCCCTTGTCGGGGAAGGTTTCATCGATATCGCCGTCGCAGTCGTCGTCCGCGCCGTTGCATAGCTCCACGAGGCCCACTGGCTCCTCGTTGACGCACTCCACACCGGTGCCGTCGGGTTTGCATGTCCAGGTCCCGTTTACGCAGAGGTCAGCGTCTCCCCCGTCGCAGACCTCGCCCAGGTCAGGGAAGCCCTCGTCTACCTCTCCGTCGCAGTCGTTGTCGTCGTAGTCGCAGATCTCAGGGATGTCGGTTTCGACCTCGTCCACGCATTCGAGGCCCGTACCGTCGAGCTCGCAGGTCCAGGTGCCGTTCGCACAGAGGTCCGAGTCTTCCCCGTCACATGGCAGGCCCTTGTCCGAAAAATCCTCGTCGATTTGTCCGTCGCAGTCGTCGTCCTTCCCGTTGCAGGTTTCGACGATGTCGGTGAAGATCTCGTTGCACTCCAGGGCCTCTCCGTTCGATGCGCAGGTCCACAGGCCGTTCTGACACAGGTCCCCGTCCGGCCCGTCACATGGTTGACCCTTGCCCGGAAAGTCCTCGTCGATCTCACCGTCGCAGTCGTCGTCGAACGCGTTGCATGCCTCGGGGATGTTGACTTTTGTCTCGTTGACACAGACTACACCCAGACCGTCGGCCGCGCAGGTCCAGGTGCCGTTCAGGCAGAGGTCCGAGTCCACGCCGTCGCAGGCCTCGCCGAGGAGGTCGAAGCCTTCGTCGATCTCGCCGTCGCAGTCGTTGTCCTGGCCGTCGCAGACCTCGTCTATCGCGCCGGCTTCGTTCTTGCATTCGACGTCGCTGCCGTCCTCGTTGCAGGTCCACGTGCCCGTGGCGCAGAGGTCTGGATCCGGACCGTCGCAGGGGAGGTCCTTTTGAGGCCAGTCCTCGTCGATTTCCCCGTCGCAGTCGTCGTCCACGCCGTTGCAGGTTTCAGGGCTGTCGCCCACGAGGTCGTTGACGCACTCCAGCGCTGTCCCGTCGGGTGTGCAGGTCCAGGTCCCGTCTTCGCAGAGGTCGAAGTCCGGTCCGTCACAGGGGTCCCCGGCCAGCGAGAAGTCTTCGTCGGTCTGGCCGTCGCAGTCGTCGTCGATGTCGCCGTTGCAGAGCTCCGGGCTGTCCCCCGCGTCGTCGTTGACGCACTCCAGGCCAGCGCCGTCCGGGGTACAGGTAAGGGTCCCGTCCTCGCAGAGGTCAGTGTCGTCCCCGTCGCAGGGCTGGCCTTTGAGGGGGAAGCCCTCGTCCACGACGTCGTTGCAGTTGTTGTCAGAGTCGTCACAGACCTCCTCGGTGGGCTCCGGCGCGTCGCAGTCGGTCCACCCGTCCGCGCCTTCGCAGAGGCGGGTCCCCGTGCAGGAACCCCATTCGTTGGTCGTTTCGCAGGGCTCCTGCTTGCCCGCGTCGTCGGGGAAGCAGGAGCAGGAGCCGGAGACGGGCCGGCACCAGCTCTGGTCGCGGCCAGTCTCGCATGCGAAGTGGTTCGGGCAGTCTCCATCGTCTTCGCATTCAACGGAGCAGTAGCTCCCTTCGTCGCCCCCGTCCACGCAGGATGTGTCTTCGAAGTCGCAGTCGTCGTCTGTGAGGCATGGCTCGCAGATGCTCCAGAAGGCCGGGAGACAGATGAACACCAGGTCGGAGCCATAGAGAGGGACCCCCTTGCAGGTGAACCCGTCAGGGCACTCCTCTATGCACTCCTGGGTGCAGACGGAGCCGCCGAAGGGGGTCTCGACGCAGAGGCCGCTCTCGCAGTCCTCGCCGTCGACGCAGGGGTCGCCCATCTTGCCGCCGGTGGCCGCGTCCCCGCCGTCGGGTGTCGTACAGTCGTTACCCACGCAGAGGAGATCCTGGGCGCCATCGTGGGGCACAGCCCCGTCGGGCTCTGTCGCCACGTCACCGCGTCCGTCGGGAGCGGTTGTGTCGAGCCCGGACCCGCCGAGGTCAAGTGAGGGCACCGCGGTTATGTCCCCGCCGCAGGCGGCGAGGAGTGCGGACAGGACCAGGATTAATACGAATGCGTTTTTATGGAACATGAGCAGTCCCCCAAGTTCGGAAAAAGAAGGTGGCATGAAAGATCCTCGGTATCTCGATGAGCTTTGTCAACGTCTGAGATCCTGGTCGGCCTCTACAGAGTCTATGAAGACCGAGCCAGGAGGTCGTCCAGCTCCCGGAAGACGACCCCGGGCCGCTCGATCAACCCGAAATGGGTGGCCTTCTTCAGCAGAACAAGGCGAGCGTTCGGGATGGCATCGGCCATGGCCTTGGAAGCTGCGGGGGGGGTGAGCCAGTCCCTGCCGCCTCCCATCACGAGGGTCGGGCAGGTGATGCTCGGGAGAAGATCCGACGCGTCGTGGCGGGCCAGCGCGATCATGGTGCGGAAGTACGCGTCCCGGGGCGCGCCGGCCACGGACGCTATGTCCGCGTCGAGGAGGTCTCGCTCCACATCCCAGCCCGAGAACCGGGTCAGAGCCAGCGCGCCGTACGTCAGGGTTGGCGCAGCGGTGGCCAGGTTCATGAGGGCCTGGGCAGGGAGTGAGCAGCGCGCTGAGAACTTGGCGACGCCTTCGGCCAACATGCCGATGGGCAGGGGGAAGCCGACGCGAAAGGGCCGCCCCGGCGCGCCGAAGAGTGCGGCAAAGTGGGTGACCCGACGGGGCGCGGCCCGGATCATCTCGAGGCCCACCGGGACTCCCATGCTCCAGCCGACGACCGCGGCCCGCTCCTCCCCGAGTGCGTCGAGGATCTCCAGCGCGTCCCATGCGTGGCGGGACATGGCGAAGCCCGTCTTCCGCGCGTCCACCGCGCTGCCACCGATGCCGCGGTAGTCCCAGCAGATCACCCTGTGACGGGACTGGAGGTGCTCCACGAAGCGAGCCCATCCAGGGTGGCGCACCCCTATGCCGTTGGCCAGGAGCACCGGGGGGCCCGCGCCCGCTACCTGGACCGAGAGGCCAACCCCGTCGCCGGTTCGGACCCTGCGTGCCTCTCTCATACGTATCTCCCCCCTCGCTGATAGCGGTTTGGAGTATACCGTCGCCCCCTTGGAGCCACAACCGCTGCCGATTGCTTGCGTGCCCTTAAATTCTGCGCGAGAATTACAACAACTATTAAGTGTTGGCGGCGGTCGTGCCTCGCGTTTGCCGCTGCCTTGCGGTTGATGGCAGGCAGGGCCCGAGGTGACCAGCCCCCCACGGCCATCTCGTGTCGCCTGTCGTAGTTGTCTCGGCGGGGTTATCTCGGCGAGGTCAGGCGCCCCACTTGTCATTATTGATTCTAAGGGAGGAAGGAATGAGGAACCTGAACACTGTTGTCTGTCTTCTGGCGCTCATAGCGTGGTCCACGGCCGCGGTCGCGGACACGGGTGGGCCTGGCAAGGGCGGCTACGAGTGGATCGACTCCGATGAAGCGGACGTGACCTACGAATGGTTTGACGTCTCCGCCGCGGCTACGTCGATGCCACTGGGTGACGACCAGCAGAGCGCTGCGGTGGACATCGGCTTCCCCTTCACCTTTTACGGGGAGACCTATGAGCAGATTCGCATCGGCTCAAACGGGTTCGTGTCCTTCAAGTCCAACGACCTGAGCGGCGGCTTCGCTGGCCAGTGTCCCCTCCCCATGGTTGGTGAACCCGATCTGGCGATCTACGGGTTCTACCAGGACCTGGACCCAAGCGAGGACACCAGCGGGCCGATCTACTTTGCCGCCATCGGAGAGACTCCGAACCAGATGTTCGTGGCTACCTGGGATGCTGTCGAGGTTTTTCAGAAGGAGGGCTCCGAATCGGATCCCGTAACCTTCCAGATCGTGCTCTTCGAGGACTCCAACGAGGCCCAGGTGAATATCCTGGAGGCGGGGGAGCTGGCCGGCATGCCCGTGTGGACCGACAACACCACGGTCGGCATCGAAGGTCCCGGGGGGAGCGCTGGCGTGGGTCTCTGTCCGGGGCTGCTGGCCGATGAGTACGCTGTGCGTTTCGTCGAAAGCGACGACTGGGGGCTCTTCCCCGCTGAGGGCAGCCTTACAGCGCCCGCTGGGGAAGTCGCTACTTTTGACCTCGAAGTTCTCAACTTCGGCGACGCGAACCTGGACGCTGCCATCGAGGTCGCCAGCGACGCGGGCTGGGACGTGGCTGCGGAGCCCGCTGCCGTTACCGTCGCCGCCGCGGGCGGCGCGGTCCCATTCCAGGTGTCCGTAACCCCCGACGCGGGCGCGGCCATGGGCACCGCGGACACGGTGACGGTCACCGTCACTGCGGGGGGCGAGATCCGGACAGCGACCATCGCAGTGGTCGCCGCGTACCCCTCGGACAAGTGGCAGGCTCTGGCGCCCCTGCCCGAGGCCCTTCGTTACGCGGAACTGGTGTCCGACGGAGAGATCCTCTACCTGATCGGCGGCATGCTCCTCGATGGAGACACCCAGAACTGGGAGCCCGTGGCCACGGTCCGTCGCTGGGACCCGGATACCAACGGCTGGGACGACGGCGCGGCAGCGGATCTTCCCACCCCTGCGGCGAGCGGCCGGGCCTGCTTCATGGACGGGAGGATCTACTATGCGGGGGGCTACGACGGCCCTGCTGAGGACGGCGAACACTGGTCCTTCCAGCCGGACCTTCTGGTCTACGACGTGGCCGGGGACATATGGGAATCCAAGGGATCCATGCCGATCAAGGCGTCCCAGCCGACCGTGGCCTGCTACGGTGCGAAGGTCTACGTGGTCAACGGCATCCAGGATCTGGACGACAACGGCGCGCTGGTCACCGTGGCCCAGGGGGGCGCTGACGGAACGGAGCCTCGGCTCCAGATCTACGACGCTGCCGGGGGCTCCTGGAGCGAAGGTGCGCCTCCCCCCAGCGGCGCGTCCGCGGCAGCGGCCGCTGTGCTTGACGGGGTCCTGGTCCTGGCTGGCGGGACCTTTGACAACCCCGACGATCCCGAGTCCTCCCTGGTTACCCGGGCCACCCTGCTCTATGACATCGGGGATGATGCGTGGGACGAGGACGGGCCCATGCTCTCGGCTTTCCGTTCGGACATGGGCGCGGCCCTATACGAGGATACCCTCTGTGTGGTGGGGGGGATCGGCTCCGATGGCGTGATCGATACGTGGGAGTGTTTCGCTGGAGAGTCCTGGGTCGTCCAGGCAGACCTTATGCCCGTTGCCAGGTTCGCACTCGGCGCTACGGGGATGGGCGGCTTCATCTACGTCGCCGGAGGGCATGACGGCGATGCCCTCCTGGACCAGGCAGCCAGATGGCCGGAAGGGGATCTCGGCGTTCCGATCCAGCCTGAGCCAGTGCCGGACACAGGCGGTGACCCGGACGTGATCGAAGAGCCTGATACACCCATCCCCGGCGAGGACGCCCTGTTCCCCGGCGAGGATACTCCTGCCCCGGGTGAGGACACCCCGGCCCCCGCCGATGATTCAACAATCGGCGGCGACATGGTCGGAGACGCGGCGGGCGGCGGCACCAGCGGCGGTGGCGGCGGTGGCGGCGGCTGCGCCGCGAGCGGCGCGGCTGTCCCGGGCCTTGTTCCGCTGCTCCTGTCCCTGCTCCTAGGTTTGGCTGTCTTGCGGCGTCAGCGCGTTTCCTGAAGACGGTCGACAAGTTCCCGGTTCTGATTGGTTTTGGCGGAGAGAACCCGATCCCGGCCGGCTAGATCCTTTCGGATCTCTACGTCTACCAAGCCTGCTTCCTGTGCCAGAGCTGTGATCGCCTCGGTCTGGGCCGCGCCGTCGTACTCCATCAGCAGCAGGCCTCCCGGGGCCAGGGCGCTGGCCGCGGCCGGCACCAGCTTCTTGATCACGTCGAGGCCGTCCGTGCCCGCGGTCACCGCGCCGCGGGGCTCGTGGCCCTTCACGTCCGGTGCGAGGCCTTCCCAGTCCCCGTTAGGGACGTAGGGCGGGTTCGCGGTGATCACACCGAAGCGCAGGTCGCGTTCCACCGCGGCCATCAGATCGCCTTCCGCCAGGATCAGGCGGTCCCCGAGGTTCGCGGCGTCCCGGTTCGACGCGGCCACGGCCAGCGCGTCGTCTGAGACGTCCGCACCGATCCCTCGCCAGAGGGGACGCTCCTCCAGGATCGAGATGATTACGTTCCCCGAGCCGGTGCAGAGATCCAGCACGAGGACCTCCCCGTCTTCTGGCGCTGCGGCCAGGGCCCCCTCCACCAGCAGCTCGGTCTCGGGCCGGGGCACCATGACCCGAGCGTCCACCAGGAAGGAGCGTCCCCAGAAGTCCCGCCGTCCCAGGAGGTAGGCCACGGGCTCCCCGGTCAGGCGCCGACGGATCAGGGCCTTGAACCGGTCCAGCTCGTCTTTTTCCAGGGGCTGGTCGTGCCGCATGTACAGCTCTATACGTCGGATTCCCAGCACAGCGGCCAGGAGGAGCTCCGTGTCGAGGCGGGGTGTCTCGGTCACCTTTTTAAGGCGCTCAGCGGTCCAGCGGAGCACCTCCATCAGGGTCCAGTTCCGGTGCTTGTCAGTCATCGTTTGGCCCGGCCCTTGCGGGGCGCACGGAGGCCGTGGTCCCGCATCTTCTGTCGCAGGGTGTTGCGGTGGATTCCGAGCAGGTTTGCGGCAGCGCCCAGATGACCACTTGTGCGTTCCAGCCCCGCCTCGATCAGGGCCCGCTCCACGTGGGCCACGGCCATATTCAGCAAGGGGGTGTCGCTGCCCTCTGCAGTCTGGATCAGGGGGTCCAGGCGCAGGCGCATCAACCGACCCAGGGGCATCGCCCTTATCGCAGCCTCCACGCGCTTCGTCTCGTCTGTCATCGCCCCCCTCCTTCCCCGGGGTTCCTGTCCATCCCAGGGTCCCCGCCCATGAAAAACCGTCGGCAGGCTGCCAACTGGTCTGCCGCATTGTTCTGCTGCACCAGATGGTGCCGGAACGCGGCCGCGTTGGGAAGCCCCCTTGAGTACCACAGGATGTGCTTGCGCATTGCCTGGACCGCTACCCGGTGCGGTGCGTCCTCCAGGCCCGCGTGGAGCTGCTCTTCGATGATGTCCAGACGCTCAGCGGGCCTCGGTGCTTGTGGTGGCTCCCGACCCTCCAGCGCGGCCCGTACCTCAGCGAAGATCCAGGGCCGCCCGAAGCTGGCCCGGCCGATCATCACCCGGTCGCAGCCCGTCTCCTTTATCATGCGCAGCGCGCTCTCCCCGTCCACCACGTCTCCGTTGCCAACTACAGGGATCGTTACGGCCTCCTTGACAGCGCGGATCAGGGACCAGTCAGCGACCCCCTGGTAGGCCTGGGCCTTGGTGCGGGGATGGAGGATCAACGCGGCAGCGCCTGCGGCCTCCAGGCGCTGGGCCAGCGGCACAGCGTTGATCGTGTCCGCGTTCCAGCCTGAGCGCATCTTCACCGTGATCGGCAGGTCCACCGCAGCGACCATGGCCTCCACTACCCGGGCGGCCTGGTCCGGGGCCCGCATGAGGCCAGCGCCCTTGTCGCCCTTTACCACCTTGCGAGCGGGGCAGCCCATGTTGACGTTGATCGCTGTGACATCGAGGTCAGCAACAAGCCGCGCCGCGCCGGCCATGGCCTCGGGGTCAGCTGACGAGAGCTGCACCACCAGAGGCAACTCCTCCGTGTGGAAGCGGAGCATCCGCCAGGATCCGGCGGCTCCGTGGACCAGACCCTCCGCGCTGATCATCTCTGAGAACAACAGCCCCGCGCCGTAGCGCCGGCAGATTCTGCGGTAGGCCGAGTCCGAGATTCCGCAGAGGGGGGCCAGGATCGGGCCATCTCCCAGGATTCGTCCCAGGGGTTCTTCCGGGTGGCGGTGGGGCTGGTGTTGGCGGGTCAGCATGCGCAGCCTTTGCCGCCGTCGAGATCCGCCATCATCACAAGTGCGTCCTCTCCGTTGTCCTGGTAGTAGCCCGACCGCCGCCCCACGACCCTGAATCCGAGGGTCGCGTACAGGCGCCGCGCGGCCGCGTTGGAGCGACGCACTTCCAGGACAGCGTAGGCAGCGCCTTCCTGTTTCCCCGACTTCAGGGCTGACAGGGTCAGCTCCCGGCCGATGCGGTTCCCCCGCAGTGCGGGGTCTACTGCGAGGTCCAGGATGTGGGTCTCGTCCGCGACGATCCACGCGAAGATGAAGCCCTCGATTCGGCCCTCAACCTCGGCCACGAGGGGCCGGGCGAGCCCATTCCCCAACTCCGCGACGATCAATGCCCGGGACCAGGGGTCAGCGAAGGAGGCCGCCTCGATCTCCACCACCCGGTCCAGATCCCCCGCGTCCATCCTTCGGATGTGCATCCCGCCTCCCCGACCGTAACCCGGGGAATACCATGAATCGTCTTGACAGGCCAGCGCCCCTCTCGAATACTCCAGGCCATGAAACACACCATCATCGCACCCTCCCTTCTCTCTGCTGACTTCGCTCGCCTCGGCGAGGAGATCAGCGCGGTGGAGGTAGCGGGCGCTGACTGGCTCCACTTCGACGTGATGGACGGCCACTTTGTGCCCAATATCACGGTTGGTCCCGTGGTCCTCAATGGTGTAGCCAGCGCAGCGACGGTGCCCGTGGATGTCCACCTGATGGTGCGGGAGCCCGACCACCTCCTCGAGGCTTTCGTAGAGGCTGGTGCGGACCTGCTGACGGTCCACGTGGAGGCCTGCACACATCTGGATCGGACCCTCCGCCACATCCGGGATTTGGGTGCGAAGCCTGGAGTGGCCCTGAACCCGGCGACGCCCTGGACCGCTGTGGAGCCAGTGTTGGGCCTGGTCGATCTCGTGCTGGTCATGTCCGTAAATCCGGGCTTCGGTGGTCAGAGCTTCATCGATCACAGCCTCAAAAAAATCGCCCGTCTTCGGGCCGCGCTGGACGCACTGGGCTCCGGCGCCCGGCTCGAGGTGGATGGAGGCATCAAGCCTGCCAACGCGGGTGACGTGGCCGGGGCCGGGGCCGACGTCCTCGTGGCTGGCTCCGCTGTCTTCAAGGCCCCGGACTACGGGGTCGTGATCGCGCGCATTCGCGCTGCTGCGGACGCTGCCCGGTGAATTTATCAGGCCCCCCGTGCGTTCCTCACCCAGATGAACTGAAACCCAGGAGGACGACATGAACGCTACAATCCTTACCCTGCTGCTGGCCCTCGGCCCCACGGCCGAGACCCCGGAGTTGGTCGCGGGGGTCCAGGCGTTCTATCAAGAAAAGCAGGACTTCGCGGCCGAGTTTACCCAGGAGATCGAGCGGCCGAACCTCCCCGACCGACCCCTGAAGAAGCGCGGGCGCGTCTTCTTCAAGAAGGGGGGATTGATGCGGTGGGACTACCTGGAGCCGGACAAGGTCTACTACATCAGCGACGGGGAGGTTCTATGGAACTACATCCCCGAGAGCGCGCTGGTCTACAAGCTGCAGGTAAAGGACTCCGAGCTCTTCTACGCGCTGCGTTTTCTCTACGGCGAGGGGGATCTGGCCGAGGACTTCCATGTCTCCGTGGGTACGCCTACGGGTGGCCTCGCACGCTTGGTGCTGAAGCCCCGCAGCGGGGAGCAAACATTTAAGGAGGTCCACCTCCTGCTGGACCCTGAGACCTTTGAGGTTAAGGAGACCGTGGTCATCGATCCAGCGGACAACGAGTCTCGGATCCGGTTTACGAAGCTCTCCTACGCACCCTTGAATACGAAGGATTTCCACTTCACGCCACCGAAGGGGGTGCGGGTGGAGGATCTCTCGAACCCCGGGATATCGCCGAAATGAGCCGCCGCGTCTTCTTGCTCTCCCTGGGCTGTCCCAAGAATCGTGTTGACTCCGAGGTCATGGCCGGGAGCTTGCGCGCACAGGGCTGGGAGGTGGTCCCCGCACCCGAAGACGCGGACCTGCTGTTGGTCAACACCTGCTCATTCATTGCGGACGCGAAACAGGAGTCCGTGGACACGATTATCGAACTGGCTGAGGTGAAGGCCGCCGGGCCGGGCCAGCGCCTGGTCGTCGCAGGCTGTCTGGTGCAGCAGCACGGCCGGGACATGGTCTCGGACCTGCCCGAGGTGGACCTCTTCATCGGTGCGGGCCAGGCAGGGGAGCTGCCGGAGTTGCTCGACGGCTTGGCGACGGGGGCCACTCCCCGCCTGGTCGTCCGGGAGGGGGGGGACTGTTTCCTGCCCAAGGCCGACGCGCCTCGTTTCCTGGCCGACGCAAGCCACCGGGCCTACGTGAAGATCTCCGACGGCTGCTCCCGGTCCTGCGCGTACTGCACGATCCCGGCAATCAAAGGCCCCCGTCGGGACCGGGATCCAGCCGAGGTGGTGGACGAGGTGACCCGCCTGGCTGCCGGGGGTGTGCGGGAGGTGACCCTCATCGGGCAGGATATCTCACGGTTCCAGGGCAGGGAAGGCCTCGTGAAACTCCTGTACCGCCTCGAAAATGTCCCGGAGCTTGCCTGGGTCCGTCTGCTCTATCTCTACCCCGACGGCCTCTCAGAGGCCCTCCTGGAGCGTCTGGGGGCCGGCGGGAAGCTCCTGCCCTACGTGGACGTGCCCGTGCAGCACGTGGATGATGGCATACTCAGGGCCATGCGTCGGGCCACCTCCGAGGCCGCTGTGCGGTCCGCTGTTGAGCGCGTGCGGGCCGTTGTCCCCGAGGCAGCGCTGCGCACCACGGTGATCACAGGCTTTCCCGGCGAGGACGAGGCAGCGTTTGCTAAGCTCCTGGCCTTTGTCGAGGAGGGCCACTTCCGGCATCTGGGTGCGTTCGCGTACTCTCTCGAGGAGGGGACCGTAGCTGCCGGGCTGGGCGGCCAGGTGCCCGCAGCGGTAGCAGCGGAGCGTCGGGATCAGATCCTGAAAGCCCAGCGTGAAGTGTCCCGGTGTTGGAACGAGGCGGACGTGGGGCGCACCATGGAGGTCTTGATCGAGGGACCCTCCGATGAACACGACTGGGTCCTCACAGGCCGGACATCGGCCCAGGCCCCGGAGATCGACGGAATCACCTACCTGGAGCTCTGCGACGCCCCGCCCGGCACGGTGGTGCCCTGCGAGATCACCGAAGCCACTGACTACGACCTCGTCGCCCGTCCCGCGGATGTTGATTTCTGAATCGATCCGGAATCATTGCGTTGAATGCCCTCTGTGCGACACTTTTTTTTGGTCTCCCCTCTCGATGTTACATTGGGGGTGGGGAGGTCCGCATGGCGCTACTAATCAGCATGATCCTCGTCGCCTCAACCCTGGCCGCGGCAGAGCCTCGCTTCGGCCTCGACCGGGACCCTGTCTGCGTGGTCTCCGCGCTGGCCGAGGGCAACCTCCTCGTGCTCCTGCCGGGGAATCCGGCGAATCCGCCCTGCGCCTGGACCGGCGCGGCAGCGTTCGCACTGGAGTTGGGGCGGTGTTACACCCGGTACTCCTGGTGGAACGGAGCCCGGACACACAACCTGGAGAAGGCCGCCCGGATTATCGACGGCGTGGTGCTGCGTCCCGGAGAGGTCTTCAGCTTCAACCGACTGGTCGGGCCCCGCACCGTTGAGACCGGATACCGGGAGGCCAAGATTATCGTCAACTACGGTTACACCGATGGGATCGGCGGGGGCATCTGCCAGGTGGCCAGCAACCTGTACGGGGCAGCGGTATTCGCTGGCTTCAAGGAGGTTGAGCGTGTGCAGCACCGCTTCCGGGTTGGTTACACCCGCCTGGGCCTCGACGCGACGGTGGACTACGGCAAAAAGGATCTGAAGCTCATGAACCCATATCCCTTCCCGGTGCGCCTCGAGCTGGGTCGCACGGGCAAGGGCGAGCTGATGGCCCGGGTCACCGGCCCCATGGAGCTTATCAAGACCCGGTACCGGTTCAAGCTCGAGGAGGTGGTCCCCTCGGACCGGGTCCGTTTCAAGAAGGTCCCCGCGGTGAAGGACGTGGTGGAATACTTCGGCCGCCCAGGGATCACCCTGGAGCGCCTCGTGTCCAAGAAGAGCGTGTTCTCGAAGAAATGGCGTCGGACTAAGCTGCGCAAGGACCAGTACCAGCCCAGCCCCTGGGAGATCCGGGTCACCGAGTACCCCGGCGGCAAGAAGCGCTTGCGGGGAGCCTCGAAGCGCCAGATTGCGAAGCTCCTCAAGGGGACGAAGTACAAGATCGAGGACGCTATGTACAAGGACCTGGGCGAAAAGGACAGCAAGTGGCTCCGTCCCGACTATGTCTCCGGAAAGCGTCTCCGGCAATTCGAGCGGTTCAACGCGCCCGCGGCTGTGGCGGCGTCCCTCTAGGGAAATGGACCCTTCAGCCTACCCCTCCCCACGAGATGGGGAAATCGAGGTGTTTGACACACCGGAAGCGTGAATGCAATCATCCTGACGATGAGAATTCGTGGAGGGTAAAAAATGGGCCTGCCCGAGAAGATCTATGTCCGTCTTCCCGGATGGGGACAGGACGTAGCCGCCACCGCTTACGGCATTTATCGATACTGGCTGCGTAACGGGCGTGACCATGAGGCCTTGGCCTCCGAATATCGGCAAAGGGAGTTCTGGAGCGCTGAACTCCTGGCCCGATGGCAGGAAGCAAAGCTCAAAGCCATCCTGGCCGTGGCCGCTGACCATGTCCCCTACTACCGACGGACATGGAATCGAGAAGAGCGGCGAGCTGCCAGAGAAGGTCACCTCCAGGCGCTCCCAATCCTGGAGAAGGAGCCTCTCCGCCTGGATCCAGACGACTTCGACCGAGACGACCGGCACCCCATTCCCCGCCTGGTGTCTTACTCCAGCGGTTCCAGCGGCACCCCGGTGGCGAGCCATTGGACCTTGCAGGAGTTCAGAGACGCCAGGGTCATCAGGGAAGCGCGCTCCGCTCGCTGGGCCGGTGTATCCTTCAAAGAGCCGAGAGCCACCATGTCCGGCCGTATCGTTATTCCGGATCCCGACAGCAAGGGACCGTTCCACCGCTTCAATCGCATTGAGAAGCAGGTCTACTTCTCTGCCTTCCATCTGAGCCCCGGGAATGCACCGCAGTATGTCGAGGCGCTGCACAGGCACGGGACACAGTGGCTGACCGGTTACGCAGTCGCGTTCAGCCTCCTTGCCCGATACATACTGGAACAGGGCTTGGAGGTGCCGAGGCTCAAGGCGGTGATTACTACCAGCGAGAAGGTCACGCCGGAGATGCGCAATCTCATGGAGCAGGCCTACAAATGTCCTGTTTTCGAGGAGTACAGCACCGTCGAGAATGCTGTCTTTGTCAGTGAGTGCGAGGAGGGACATCTGCACCTGAGCAGCGATGCAGGGGTTATGGAGATCCTGCGCAAGGACGGTTCGCCATGCGAACCCGGCGAGGTCGGAGAAGTCGTGACCACCAGCTTCACTCGAATGTACCAGCCGTTTGTCAGGTTCCGTATCGGAGATCTGGCCAGTTGGTCCCCGGAGCCTTGCCCATGCGGCCGATCCCTGCCGGTGGTGCAGGAGGTGGTGGGTCGAGTTGAGGACGTCGTGGTGGGCCCCGATGGCCGAGAGATGGTGCGCTTCCATGGGCTCTTTACGGAACAGCCGCATGTCGTGGAGGCCCAGGTGATTCAAGAAGCCCTGGAGACCCTTCGTATCAAGGTAGTTCCCTCGTCGGGATTCAACGACGATGACAAGGCAGATATCACGCAGCGAGTCCATCAACGCCTGGGGAATAAGGTGGATGTGTTGATAGAGATAGTCGAGGAGATCCCGCGAACCAAGGCGGGCAAATTCAAGGCGGTTATTTCTCTTCTGACCTGACGACGAAAATTGGGTTGGAAGTTATCCAGATGGATGGAGGAGATCTGAATGTGCGGCATCGTTGGATTCTCGGATTCTCGGCCGAGTTCCGATCAAAGGGTTCTGGACAGGATGACGGATGTACTGCATCACCGGGGACCTGATGATCGTGGTACCAGGCTGGAGACAGTGGGTTCAAGCCGTGTCGGGTTGGGGCATACCAGGTTGTCGATAATCGATCTCACGCCTACAGGGCATCAGCCCATGCTGGCTGAAAACGGAGACTATGCCATTGTTTTCAACGGCGAGGCATACAACTACCAGGAAGTCAGGCAGGACCTGATTTCAGCAGGCCATTCCTTTTTCTCAACGAGCGATACCGAAGTCGTGCTGCGTGCGTACATCGAGTGGGGCATCTCCTCGGTAGAGCGGTTCGTTGGCATGTTCGCTTACGCGATCCTCGACAAAAAGAAAGGGAAACTGTTTCTTGTACGGGACCGCACCGGGGTGAAACCCCTGTACTACTACCACAAGAACGGACTCTTCATGTTCGCATCGGAACTGAAATCGTTTTCGCAACATCCCGCGTTCAATCCCGAGGTGAACCCTGAAAGCCTGGCCCTG
The DNA here is from genome assembly GCA_964406905.1 of uncultured Myxococcales bacterium. Taxonomy (GTDB): domain Bacteria; phylum Myxococcota_A; class UBA9042; order CAIXZC01; family CAIXZC01; genus CAZNWW01. Next base: position 15,442 of record CAYOTU010000021.1, read on the forward strand.
TACCTGGAATTCGGCTACGTGCCTAATCCGCACAGCATATTTAATGACTGCCATAAGCTGACACCTGGACATTGGCTTGAACTCGACTTGTCTGTGCCTGGTGTTCGGACTCACCGGTATTGGAATGTATACGATTACTATGCTGCTCCCAAACTGGACATTTCAGACCAGGAAGCCATAGCTGAGGTGAAAAAGATCATCTGGTCGGCCTTCTCCTACCGGATGATAGCGGATGTACCGGTCGGCCTTTTCCTGAGCGGCGGCTATGACTCCACCGCTGTAGCTGCCGTGTTGCAGCAGGAGATGTCGTCACCGCTGAAGACCTTTACCGTAGGGTTCGAAGAGAGCGCCTATGACGAAGCACCTTACGCCAGAAAGATTGCACAGTACTTGGGATGTGAGCATGAAGAAGCCTACTGCTCCCAGGCAGAAGCCCTGTCCCTTGTAGACAAGCTGCCCGATGTCTACGACGAACCGTTCGGTGACAACTCGTCCATACCCACCATCCAGGTGTCGGCCATGGCAAGAGCGAGGCTGAAAGTGGCCCTGTCTGCCGACGGCGGAGACGAGACCTTTGCCGGGTACACCAAATACCCCCGGGCGCTAAAGCTGCATCGCTACCTGTCAGCCGTACCTCTTCTATCCAGGCGGGTTCTCCAAGCCGTCCTTTCCCGGAGTTCCCTGGGTGTACTGCCTCGTCTCGCAGGCAGCAACAGGTGGGAGGTCAGGTTTAACAAGGTAGTGTCCGTCCTCGCCACTCACAGGGACGAAGATTTTCTCCGGGTTTTTTCCAACGCATTTACCCCGCAGGAAGTTGCGAAGCTCATGACCGTGCCTGCTCCGGCTCCTGACATTTTTCCTGACTCATGGGCCGGTCCCGAGACGCCCCTGTTGGACCGTTTGCTGGCTGGCGACTACACAACCTATCTGTGTGAAGACATACTTCAGAAGGTTGACAGGGCCAGCATGAGCGTGAGCCTGGAAAGCCGAGACCCGCTGCTGGATCACAGAATCATCGAACTGGTGGCGAGGCTGCCGGCCAACATGAAATACCGGAACGGTTCGACGAAATGGATACTCAAGCAGATAGTGCACGACATGGTGCCCAGGGAACTTG
>CAYOTU010000022.1:0-16532 GCA_964406905.1 uncultured Myxococcales bacterium
CGTCGTAGCAGAGTGCGCTCATCTTGCCTTTACAGACCCCCTGGTGGGGGCAGTCGGACGCCTCGATGTCGGTGCCCTCGTCGATCTCGCCGTCGCAGTCGTTGTCCACGCCGTCGCAACTGGATTCGACGGGCTCGAAGCCAGTCACGTGCTTGTAGCTGCACTCCATGCTCCCCCCGTTGCATCGGAAGAGCACCTCCCCGCTGACCTCGTAGGGGTCCTCGTTGGTCACCTGCGAGTTACAGAGGGCGTTGAAGCCCTGGCATTTGAAGAAGTTCCCCAGGTCCGACGGTGCGAAGCCCCCATCGAATTCGTGGTCCTCGTCGGTCTGGCCGTCGCAGTCGTTGTCCAGGCCGTCGCAGAGGAGGCCAGGCTCCTCTGCCTGGGGATCGAAGAGCTCCGTGGGCACGTAGTCGGTGACCCCGGACGCGTCGCACTCAAAAGTACCGATCGGAGGATTTCCCAAGACGACGCAGGAAATTTCCACCGCGCCGGACTCGACCGAGCAGACGCCCGCGTCCATCTCGGGACATGCGGTAGCGAAGGTGACGTCGTCCGTCTCGTCCTTGTCGGCGTCGCAGTCGTTGTCCAGGCCGTCGCAGAGGGACTCTTTCTTTTCATAGCCCTCGATGTCGCTGTAGTCGCAGACCCATTTGCCCTTGTCCTCGTCGCATTTCCAGACAGCGGAGAGGCCCGTGGCATCGTCGGTGATGTTGCAGACCCCGGCGGACTTGCAGTTTGTAGGGAAGGGCGCGTCCTTGCAGGCCTCCGCGACGCCGTCCGGCAGGACGATCGTATCCGTCGAATCCTCCCGTGGTTCCTGGATGTCCTCATTCGTGTCGCTGGTCAATTCCGGCATGCAGCCCGTGCAGGCGCCGACCGCGACCAGAACCAGGACCAGGGAGAAGACTTTGTGCGTGCTGTTCGTCATAGCGATCCGCCTTTCTCGGCCCCCGAGGCCGGGGCCTCCGAGCGTCAGAACGTGATTCCGGTATTCAAGGTGAATCCGTCAGGCGTGAACCCCGGGGTGAAGGTAAGCATCTCCAGGGTGGCCTCCTTGTCCTGGTTCCCGTGGTCGTCCAGCAGGACCATGATTAGGCCTCCGGCCACCGCGGCGCCGCCCAGGGAGCCCAGGGCCAGGGTGGCCGCCCAGAAGGACTGCATCTCCCGCGCGAGCGTTGCTCGCTGTGAGGTGCCGTTGTCCCAGAGCTGGGCAGCGCGGGCCCGGTCGAAGGAGGCCCAGCCCGTGTAGCTGGCCGCGCCGCCCATGGCCGCGCCGAGGCCCATGGTCATCCAACCCCAGGTGGAGAGACTGAGGTGCCGCTTCTGTGGCTTCCACTGAAGCGCTTGCTTCGTCGGTGCGGCCGCGCCCGGAGCTCGGGTCAGGTGGACCTGGACCCGGGTGGCCTTGTCTGGAGCCACGGTGGCGAAGCCGGTCCAGTCAGCGTGGTTCTTCGCCCAGACCTGGATTACGTAGCGGCCCGCGGCGCTGGAGAGCTGCACCGGCGCCTTCCCCACCACGCGTCCGTCGATGCGGACCTCCGCACCGGCCACCGATGATTCGACGATCAGGTCACCCTCGCCCTGTGCCCGGCGAAGTTTTACTGAGATCTCTTCCGACGCGCCAGCCTCAAGGACCAGGTCCCGGGTTTCGGGGGCCCAGCCCTCCTTGCGCACCGAGAGGGTGCCATTACCGGCCTTGAGCCACCAGACCACGCCGTCGTCGTCGGGCACCCCAGCGCGAATGGTCCCGTCCGCCGCGGTGTACTCCACCCGCGATTCAGCGGGGAAGATACGCAGAGCCACGCGGACCCGGGTGGCGCGAAGGCGCTCCCGCACTTGGCCCAGCCACGCGGCCAGAGCCTCGTCCCGCTCATCGGCCGCGGTCACGCGAAGGTAGCGCTCGCCCCAGGCCAGTGCCTGCTCGTCCTTCCCCATGGCCCGGTAGACCTTGATGATTTCCACGTAGTACCGCGGCGACGGCACAATGGTCGCTGCCTTTTTTAGCTCGAAGAGGCCGCGGGGCGTGTCGCCCAGGTCCACCAGGAGCCGGCCCATAGAGAAGGCCTTCTCCGCTTCGGGGTAGCCGCTCGCGTACGCGACCTGTGGGCCGGTGATGCTGAGGAGCAGCACGAGGGTGAGAAGCCCCGCCGTCCAGCGTGCCATAGCGCCTCCGTCGTCGTTACAGGCGTCCCGCTGCTTCGCGCGCGATTCCCCTGTGTCATCTCCGACATTGTAGACGGACTCGGTGGAAAGCTCAAATATAGCCTGCACGCGATTCCTTGACCGGGTGCGTCCTGCATGGTATCCGGTCTGGGACCCGAGGAGGGACGGGGAGATGCGCATTATCGCAGGTCAGTACAGGGGACATCCGCTAACAGCGCCGACGGGGCGCACCGTGCGGCCCACCACTGATCGGGTCCGCGAGGCCCTCTTCTCGATTCTCGGTGAGTCGGTCCATGGGGCCGCTGTGCTCGATCTCTTCTGCGGCTCCGGCGCGCTGGGCCTCGAGGCCCTGAGCCGCGGCGCTGCGAGCGCTGTCTTTGTCGACTCCTCTCTCCGGTCCCTGGGCGCGTTGCGCCGGAACATCGAGCGCCTCGGCGTAGCCGACGTGCGGGTATTCCGGAGCAGAGTGAATGAGGTCCTCGGCCGCCTGGCCAGGGATGGTGAGGCCTTTGACCTTGTCTTTCTCGATCCCCCGTACCGAAAAAACCTGGCAGCGGAGACCCTGGCGCGCCTCGGCTCCGGCCCCCTCCTTCGTCCCGGCGCCCGGGTGGTGGCGGAGCACGAAAGCGACGCGGCCCCCACCGGCTCCGGTCCCCTCGTCGTGGCGGATACGCGGCGCTATGGGGACACCGCGCTCAGCTTCTTCCACGCCCCTACGGAGACACCCGACCCCACGGAGGCACCATGAAGACCGCTGTATACCCCGGCACCTTCGATCCCCTGACCAACGGCCACGTGGACATCGTCGTCCGAGCCCTGAAGGCCTTCGATCATGTGGTTGTGGCCCTGGGGATCAACTCCAAGAAGCAGTCCCTCTTCACCGTGGAGGAGCGCCGGGAGATGATCCTGGAGACGTTCGCCGGGGACGACCGTATCTCGGTGGACACGTTCTCGGGACTCCAGGTGGAGTACCTTAAGAGGACCGGTGCGATCGCTGTAATCCGCGGCCTGCGCGCGGTCTCGGACTTCGAGTTCGAGTTCCAGATGGCCAACATGAATCGGAAGCTCTATCCCGATGCGGAGACTTTTTTCCTCATGACCGGGCAGGAGAATTTCTACCTCAGCTCGAGCCTCATCAAGGAGGTCGCTTTGCTGGGTGGCTGCGTGGAGGGGCTGGTGCCGGAGCCGGTGATGCGGCGGCTCTCTGTAAAAGTTGAAGAGGAAGGCTGACATGAAGATTTCGCAACGGACAGCGCGGATCAACCCTTCGATCACCCTGGGCCTCAACGCCCGGGCACTGGAGCTGACCCGCCAGGGGGTGGACCTGATCAAGCTGGGCGTGGGAGAGCCCGACATCGATACCCCGGAGGTGATCTGCGAAGCGGGTCGCCGGGCCATCGACGAGCGGAAACTCCGCTACACCCCCACAGCGGGGACCGCTGAGTTGCGGGCCGCCATCGGGGGTTACATCAAGGAGCTGTACGGCCTGGACTATGGTCCGGCGGAGGTGATCGCCTCCTCCGGGGCCAAGCATTCCCTCTTCAACGCGATTTCAGCGATGACCGACCCCGGCGACGAGGTGATTATCCCTGCGCCCTACTGGGTCTCCTACCCGGAGATGGTGGGCATAGCGGATGGGGTCTGCGTCAACCTGGACACCCGCAAGGAGGACGGCTTCAAGGTGCAGCCCGCCGCGCTCGACGCGGCGATCACCTCGCGCACCTCGGTGTTCTTCTTCAATTCACCCTCCAACCCCACCGGCGCGGCGTACACCTTCGCTGAGCTCGAGGCCCTCGCTGAGGTCCTCCGTGACCGCGACATCTGGATCCTCTCCGACGAGATCTACTCCACGATCCTCTATGACGGTTTCACCTTTGCTTCCATGGCCCAGGTGCCCGGGATGCGTGAGCGCACCGTTGTGGTCAACGGGGTTTCAAAGACCTTCTCGATGACAGGGTGGCGCATCGGCTTTGCCGCGGGCCCTGAGTCCATCGTCAAGGCCATGACCCGCCTCCAGGACCACTCTACGTCCTGCCCGAGCGCGCCCAGCCAGGCAGCCGCAGCGGAGGCGCTACGCCGGGGCCCCGGACTTACAGCGGACTGGGTCGCAGCGCTCCAGCCCCGGCGGGATCTGATGCTGGACCTCCTCAATGAGATCCCAGGGGTGGACTGCCCCCGCCCCGAGGGCGCATTTTACCTCTACGCGGACATGCGGGCCTGGCTGGCTCCCCACACGGACTTCGGGGACACCATGGCCCTCTGCGAGTATCTCCTTACCGACGCGGGCGTAGTCTGCGTCCCGGGGGAGGCCTTTGGCGCGCCGGGGTTCATGCGTCTGTCATTCGCTGTGGATGACGCTACAATCCGCGAGGGCATCCGGCGTATCCGAGTCGGCCTCGATGTTTTAAAATAGGAGAACGGAATGACCGAGCAGAAGACCCTCTCGATGCCCGTCCGAATCCATGGTGCGGTGGTATGGATCCTCCTCGGCCTTGTCGTAATAGCGGGGGTACTCGGGACCGCAGCGACCATCCACGTTGACCTCCCCGATTGGTACATGCACCTGGGCATGTGGGGGGTCCTGGGGATCTATGTCCTCCTTTACCTCAACAGCTTCTACGGACGCCGCCGCTTGCGCCAGTGGTTCAACCTGGCGGTCTTCGTCGGGGTCTCCCTCTACTGGATGCACGTGCTCAAGGCCCTGGTGCCGGCCCAGACCATGGCCGTCCAGGGAGAGATCGTGGAGCGCGCCGCGCTCCCGATCCTCTGGGCTCCCATCGCGCTCCTCGTGGCTGCGGACCTTCTCCTGATCGCACATACGGTGGCGATCGGCCGCTGGCGCTGGGAATCCGATCCCGATCCCAGCCGGGGGCCTGCGACCGTGGCTCCCAGGGACTCTGACGATGATTGATATCGACTGGGGCGCTGCCGGCGACGAGGCCCTCCGTAACCTGATTACCCTCCTGCGCTTCGACACCACCAACCCTCCGGGCAACGAACTGGAGGCCATGCGTTGGGTAGCGGGGATCCTCGAGGCCGAGGGCCTCTCCCCCGTGGTCCTCGAGTCCGCGCCGGGGCGGGGCAACCTGGTCTGCCGCCTCAAGGGCGCCGGCCGCCGCGGCGCGCTCATTCTGGACGCGCATCTCGACGTGGTGCCCGTGGCTGGCCAGGAATGGACCCGTCCGCCCTTCGAGGGCAAGGTCATCGACGGCTTCGTCTGGGGCCGTGGCACTTTGGACATGAAGCATATGGCCGCGATGTCAATCCAGGCGATGCTCCTGGCGAAGCGGCACCAACTGCCCATCGAGGGGGACCTGGTCCTGGTTCTCACCGCGGACGAAGAGGCCGGGGGTGAGTACGGCGCGGGCTGGCTGGCCCGGGAGCATCCGGAGCTGCTGGACGGGGAGTACTGCCTCGGTGAGGTGGGGGGCCTGACCCTTTACGTAAACGAAACCCGCCTTTACCCGGTGATGGTGGCCGAGAAGGGCCTCCTCTGGCTGAAGATTCGTGTCAAGGGAGACGGCGGCCACGGCTCGATTCCGCGTCCGGGCGACGCGCCGGAGCGGGCCGCTGACCTGATCCGTAAGCTCGCCCGGACCCGCTTCCCCGTGGCGTCCAACGAGGCGGTGAGGCGCTTCCTCGACGCGGTGGGCGAGGCCATGGGCTTCCCAGCGCGCCTCCTCCTCAAGCTGGTCCAGGTGCCAGGGCTCGGCCACGGCCTGCTGCGCCACGCGATACGTGACCGGGAGCGGGCCGCCAGCATCGCTGCGCTCCTCTCCAACACGGTCAACCCCACGGTCATGCAGGGCGGCAGCAACGTCAACGTGATCCCCTCAGAGGTGGAGATCAAGGTGGACTGCCGCCTTTTGCCAGGCACGGTCCCGGAGCGTTTCGCTGAGCAGATCCGGACCCTCGTGGGTCCTGACGCTGAAGTGGAGATCCTTCAGCAGCACATGGGAACCACCGTGTCCATGGACAACCCGCTCTACCGCACCATCGAGGACGTGGTCGCCCGCCACGAGCCCGGCGCGAAGGTGGTGCCCTACATGATCACGGGCTTCACCAACGGTCACGCCTACCTGCCCCTCGGCATCAAGTACATGGGCTTCACCCCCGCGATCTTGCCCCGGGGCATGGAATTCACCAAGCTCTTCCACGCAGCGGACGAACGTATCCCCGTGGGCGGCTTCAAGTGGGGCGTGAGGGTCCTCTACGAAGTGATGGCGCAGCATCTGGCAACGAATCAGTGAGGCCGGCACGTGGGATGGGCCGAAGGGTGAGGAACCCTGAGGTCCATCCCACCTGTCAATACTGAATTTCCTCCGAGATTTCCTGGTGCCCGTGCCATTGGTACAGGCCGACCCGCGGGCGGTCCAGGTCTTCGTCGTAGTCAACACGCGCGTAGGTTCGGTGGTGGGTCACCCCCAATTCAGGGAGGCTCAGGTTGATCAGCTTGGTCCAGGAGCCGGTGTTTACGTAGAGGCGGTCCCTGGGGCCGCGGCGTACCATGGGCACGTGGGAGTGCCCCATGATCACCACGTTCAGAGCGGGCTCCTTACGCATGATCTCGAAGGCCTGGCTCTCGAAGTCAATCTGGATCGCAGATTCCTCCAGGAGGATCCGCAGGGTGTTCCGCAGGTCACCGGCCCGCCGATGGCTCTCCATAAAGCGGGTTTTCACGAAGTAGTAGAACACCTTCACCGCCATTGGTACAGCGAAAGCCGTGTCCGTAAACATCGCTGCCTGGAGGTAACGGCTGAAGGGCTGCACCTCGGTGATGTAGGGCCGCTTCTCCTTGAAGGGCATGAGGACCTTGAGCAGGAAGACGCTCCCCCAGGGGAGGTTGAGGTAGGGAGCTAGCACGCCCTCGGTGATGAAGAGCTTCCGGGGGTTCACCCGGTTGAGGGCCTCGAATTGGTTCCCGTGATAGATCCGTACACCTCCCGGGAGGTCGTAGTACGGCTCGTAGACCACGTAGTGGAGCCGGTTCCGGTGATTCGGACCCTCCACAGCGCTGCGGAGTAACTCTTGGACCCGGGGAAACGCGATCTCCAGATCATGGTTACCCATCATGTAGGTAATACGGCGTTCCGGCGCAGCGAGGAATTCGCGGAGAGCCTTGACCGCCACCGGGTGGCCTTCGAGGCAGCGGGCGAGCTTATAGAGGGCCACCTCCTCGGTGATCTGATCTGGGTGGCTCCCGTCCACCTCGATCTTGAGCAGGTCGAGCATGTCCCCTGCCAGGATCAACTCCACAGGCCGGTCAGAAAAATCCCCTCCGGAGTAGTGCGCCAGAAAGTCGCGGAAGTGATGGTCGTAGTGAAAATCCTCGAGGGGGTTGAACCGCCCCGGGGAAGACCCCGCGCCCAAGTGGAGATCGCTGACGACGAGCTTGATCACGGTTCGGCCCCGTTCCCGGCGGACGATGCTATCGCATCCGCTTGATGGTGTTCCGCACATCCCGGGCCTGGGGCGAATTCGTCGGGACCAGGTCCAGGTAGTTCCGGTAGTACTTCACCGCCATGTCCCGGAATTGGGCCTCCTTGTAAATGTTGCCCAGGTACCGGTGCGCGTCGGGGAATTTCTTGAAGTCCGCGTCGATGGCCGCCAGGAAGTGCGCCTTCGCCTTCTTCGGCTTCCCCTCCACCATGAAGGTCTTCCCCAGGTAGAAGTGCGCGTGGGCCAGGTTCTGCCCCGTGTCCAGCACCTCACGGTAGTACTTCTTGGCGTCATTCCGTTTGTTTACGTGGAAGAGGGAGTCCCCCATGGCCAGGAGGAGGTCCACACGGTGCTGATCCATGCTCACCGCGCGACGGAAGTCCTTGAGGGCCTTGTCGTAGTACCCGAGCGAGAAGAAGATCCGGCCCCGGTTCGCGTAGATATCGGGATCTTTGTCAGCCGCGGGAATCGACGGGTCGGTCTCGTAGCGCTTGATGACCTTGTCGAATTGCTCCTTGGCCATGCGCTGGAGGGCGCTTCTTCGTGCCTCGTCTGTTTCGGAGAGGCGGTAGAACACCTTTGCGTACTCGGTGCGGTACAGGAGGTTCTCCGGCTCCAAATCCACCGCCTGGGTATAGGACAAGAGCGCGCACTCCATGTCCTCCGTGGCGAGGCAGCAGGTCCCGATAAGGTGGTGGACTTCGGGATCTTTAGAGCGGGATCTGCGGGCCATCTCCAGGAATTGCCGGGCCTTGAAGTAGTCCTTCTTGCCCAGGTAGATCGTCGCCAGGTTCCGCGCTGTCTGGTAGTCTGAGGGGTCGGCCCGGAGGACCTCCTTGAGCATGGCCAGCGCGTCGTCCATTCGGCCGACTTCGCGCAGGGCCATCGCGTAGCCGGGGCGGAGCCTTGCGTTGATCAACCCCTTCTTCGACAATACGTCAAAGTGGGGCACCGATTCCTTGTAGTTCCCAAGGCGGACCAGAATTTCCACCAGACGCAGGCGCACGCCGATGTCGTCTGGCTTGAGCAGGAGGACCTTGCGCAGCGCGGAGGCAGCGCCGCTATCGTCATTCATCTGGAGGTTGATCTCCACCAGCATTTCTTCCAGGGAGAGGTTGCCCTCGTTGTACTTCTCCGCCTCCTGCAGGACCTCGCGTGCGTTGGCCGGCTGCTTGATCTCCAGGAAGAGCTTTGCTAGGCGGGTCGCCGCGTCCAGGTGGTCCGGCCGCATCCGGAGCACGTCCCGCAGGTAGTCCATAGCGCTGTTGTGGCGCCCTGTCTGGCTCGAGATCTCGGACATGACGATCAGCAGGTCGATGTTGTTCTTGTCCTTCTCCAGGGCCTCCTGCGCGGTCCGGAGCGCCAACTCCAGCATCTCGTTGCGCTGCATGGCCCGCACCATGAGCAGGAGGTACTCCTGTCCCTCGCACTCCTTGCATATCTTCAGCGTGGTCAGGGCCTTCTCGTTTTCCTCGGCCTCCAGGTAGATCCGTACCAACGCGACGACCATCTCCTCAGCGCTGGACTGCTTCGTTACAACCTTGAGCAGGACGTCCTTCAACTCCTTCCGGCCCGGATCTCCCTTCAAGGACAGGGCACGCACTATGATGCGGTACGCCTGCATCTCGAGGGTCTGGTCCTTCGATCTCACGCCGGCCTCCACCAGCTCCCGCCCGTGGGTCACCGCCTCATCGAACTTCTTCTGCTCGATTTCGATCTCCGCCAGGAGGATCTTGCTCGTCACGTGGGTGGCGTACTTGTCCAGCACTTTGCCCAGCGCGGCCTCGGATTTGGCCAGCTCCCCCTCCTTGTAGAAGAGCCGCGCTTCGAGGTAGAGGCCGAAGAGGCTCGTTGGCTGTTTCTCCAGGAAGGTCACCAGCTTCTTCCGAGCCTCGTCCGTCTGCTTAGTCTCCGTCAGGATCCAGGCTTCCAGGAGGGAGTCCTCCTGCACCATGGCCTTCATGAGCTGCTGGTCATTCTGCCATAGCTCACCCTGGTGCGCGTTCCGGAGCTTAATGTAATCGGAGAACGTGGCATCTGCTTTGTCCCACGAGCTGGCGGCCGCCAGTCCCATGGCCTCCAGCTTCTTGCCGAAGACCGTCCCTGAAGCGGCATACTGTTTGCGCAGGCCTGTCAGGCGTGCCTTCAGGGGAGCGCCCTCCGGGAAGGCCCCGGGATAGCTGAAGTTGTACCAGGCAAGGACCCAGAGAAGCTCCTCCTCCGTCGCTGTCTTGATTCGCTTACCCAGCTCGATCTGCTTATCCAGGGTTTCAACCCGCCGGTCATAATCCCCTCGGGTGGCGTATTCGGTGCTGCCCCGTTCGTGGGTCTGCTTCTTGGCGTTCGTTCCTCCCTCGATCTGCTCCACGGGGGGGACGTCTCCCGAGAGGAGCTGCAAGAGCCCGTCCCCGAACATCAGCGCGCCCGCAACACCGATTCCCAGCACTACCACCAGGGCCAGCATGGGCATGGCGCTACGTTTCTTCGGGCGCCGACGCCGGGGTGCGTCGCTCGCCGTGGCGGCAGGCGCGGTCGCAGGCCGGTCCTGCGGCTGAGGGGCAGCGGAGGAGGCATGGGAGGCTATGACGTCATCCCCCATGTCCAACTCAAGGGCCTCCACTGCGTTTGAAGCATTTCCGTCGTCCGTACTGCCCGCATCCGTCAGATCTCCGATGTCGGAGAACTCATCCAGGTTGTCAAAGTTGATTTCCTCCATATCGAAGGGGCTGTCGCCCCCCTCCTCCCTGGGGCCATCGAAAGCGGGCTCGTCCTTGTCCCCTCCCTCGGGGCTGTCAACGAAGAAGGTATCACCTCCGTTCTCGTCTCCGGGGAGGTCGTCCAGGAGGCTGTCGAAGTCGATGTCGTCGATGGTGGGACCGCCGCCTTCGAATTTTCGGGGTGCGGCTTCGCCACGGTCCATCTCTCCCTGCCCCCCCGGATCAACGGAGAGGTCATCCTGAGAGATCGTGTCCCTTTGGATCTCGAAGTCCTCCATATCGCCCAGGGGTGCGAAGTCCTCCTCCCCGGGGGACGAGGACTGGACGTCCTGCGAGGCCATGTCCATGCCTGCATCAAGTCTTTCGATGCCCTCCGCCGGGACGGGCTCCGCGTCTACGGGGTCCCCCTCCACGCCGGAGACCACCCCCGAGGAGGCCTCCAGGTCGGCCAGGGCCGCTTCGAGTTCCTCGATGTCGGGGCTCGCCGCGATGGCTGTCTCGTCGAGGCCGGAGACCCGCGGCTGCACGGGCTCCCCGGCCGGTATGGCTTCGGGTGGCGGGGTGGCTGGCGCCGACGGATCCTCGGACCAGCTCAGATCCGCGTCAAAGATCGACTCGGCGTCGGACTCCGCTGGTGGCTGCGGCGCTCCGGCCTCGGGCGCAGACATCCCCAGCGCTGTTTCCTGTTGCTTGGAGTCGCCGGTGCCGGCCCAGACGTCGTCCACTTGGCCGTCGCCCGGGACTGCGAAGTGTTCCGTGCTCAGCGCGGGGGCTGAGGGGGTCGCTGCTGACGCTTTGGTTGGTACAGCGGCTGCCGGCTTGTCGACCCCGGGCTGGGAGAGTTCCCCCGTGAAGGGGTCTTCCTCCAGGAAGGGCTTTTCGAGGGGGGGCTCCACGGGGGGCTCCACGGGGGGCTCCACGGGGGGCTCTTCGAGGGGGGGCTCCACGTCAGCGGCCATGCCCAGGAGGGCCGAGTCCAGACTGTCGGTCTCGGACGGAAGGGTCACGTCCACGGCCTTGAAGCATTTCGGACATCGGACAGTGGTGCCTTGGGGCGGTATCCGACCGTCATCCACGTTGAACTCAGCGGAGCAACCCGGGCAGGTGATGCGCATCTGTTTCGTCCCCTGATTCGTCCTATGAGATGTCTCAGGCGAAGGTTTCGCCCAAATCTCCCGACCCGATGTTATCATCGAGTAATTAGGGGGTCAAATCAGGGGGGCAGACCCATGATAATTGTCGGCACGGCCGGACACATCGATCACGGGAAGACCACGCTTGTACAGGCGCTTACCGGGATCGACACGGATCGCCTCAAGGAGGAGAAGCAGCGGGGGATTTCCATTGAGCTGGGCTTCGCACCTCTTAATCTCCCCGACGGACGCCGGGTGGGACTGGTGGATGTCCCGGGGCACGAGCGCTTCGTCCACCATATGATCGCCGGAGCCAGCGGGGTGGATCTGGTTCTCATGGTCATAGCCGCGGACGAGGGCGTTATGCCCCAGACCCGGGAGCATCTGGCGATCTGTACCCTCCTGGGCGTGCGACGGGGTCTCGTGGTCTTGACCAAGGCTGATCTGGTGGACGAGGAGTGGCTTGAGTTGGTCCGGGAGGACCTCCGTGACGTTCTGGCGGACACCTTTCTTAGCGACGCGCCGATCCTTGCGTTCGGCGCTGGCTGGGAGGACCGGCGGGAGGCCTTCAGCGCCGAGCTTTTGGCGACCTTGATGGACCTGGCACCCGACGCGCCCCGGCCCGGCGGTGACCGTCCCTTTCTTCTTCCCATTGACCGTGTTTTCTCCGTCAAGGGTTTTGGCACCGTCGTGACGGGGACGGTAGTGAGCGGCGCGGTCTCGGTGGGCGACGCGCTGGAGGTACTGCCCGCCCAACTCCCCGTCAAGGTACGTAACCTCGAGATTCACAACACGAAGGCCACTTGCTCCGAGGTTGGCACCCGCACAGCAGTCAACCTGGCTGACGCGGACGTGTCCCGGGTCTCCCGAGGCATGGTCCTGGCTCGTCCCGGTGCGGTGACGCCCACCCGCAGGCTCGTGATGCGCCTCGAGACCGTGCCCAACTTGGCGGAGCCTGTGAAGGCCCGCTTCAGCGCGCTCTTCCATGTGGGCACCACCTACGTGGAGGCCGAGGTGCGGCTCCTGGGTAAAGACCGCCTGGGGCCCGGTGAGACAGCGCTCGCCGCGCTCCACACCAGGCAGCCCGTGGTGATCCTTCCGGGGATGCACGCGGTCCTCCGCGCGTTCGCCGAGGTGGCCGACTTCGGCAAGACCCTCGGTGGCGGCCGGATTCTCCTCCCCGTGGTTCCTCGGGCTCAGCCCGAGAATATCGCAGCGATCGGGGGCCTATCCGCGGCCGAGCCCGTTGCCCGTGTCGTCGCTGCGGCCTTCCTGGCCGGCCCCGCGGGGATTCGACGGGCCGTGCTCTCCGCGTGGGTCGATCTCGACCCAGCGCCCCTGGCCGCGGCCGTGGAAGCCGGCCACACGGATCTGGTAATTCTCTCCCTCGGTGAGGGAGGCAGGGCAGCAGCCGAGGACGTCCTGCTGCACCGTGACCACGAGCGGCGTCTCCTGGCCCGGGCCCGGGCCAGGGTCGAGGCCTACCATGCAGCCAACCCCCGCCGGCCAGCCATGCCCCGGGAGGAACTGCGCAGCCAGGTACACGGCATCGAGGACCCCCGCTTCTTCCACGCACTCTGCGATCGCTGGGTCGCTACTACGGACCTGGAGGGGAAAGACGCCGACCTCCGTCTCCCAGGTTTCCAGGTGCGCCTCAGCGTCGCGTTTGTCGACCTTATGGACGCGGTGGAGGCCCAACTCGCCGCGGCTGCTCTGACCCCTCCGATCCTGGCCGAGCTGCGGGCCACGTTCCCTGGTGGGGATCTCGGGGACGCGGTGGAACATCTCGTGGGCGACGGGCGCCTGGTGCGGGTCACCTCGGACCTCCTCTTCCACCGGGACGCGGTGGACGGTCTCCGAGACCGGGTCGTTGCGCACCTCAAGGCTCACGGGACCATCACCACCCAGCAGTACAAGGAGATCTCCGGGCTCACGCGCAAGTACCTCATTCCCCTGGCCGAGTACTTCGACGCGGCCCGCCTCACGGTGCGGACGTCGGGCTCAGCCCGGCGTCTTCGTCGGGCGTGAGCCCCTCCCGTCTGGCCCTGGCCCGGCGGTGATAGTAGGTGGAACGGGGGATCCCCAGAGCCCGCAGGAGTTGGGTCGTGGACTGCCCCGCTGATGGGGACGGCAGGCCACCCGCATCCATTGCGGACGCGGGCGACCTACCCCCTGCCTCCAGAGCCCCAAGCACCGCCACCCGATCAGCGACCGCGCCGCCGCCCAGGGCGGACACCCGCTGGAGCACGCTCCGCAGCTCCCGGACGTTGCCGGGCCAGGGGTAGCGTGCCAGAAGGTTCGCGCCCTCCGGGGTAAGGGCGAGTCCCGGCATGGATCGGCCGAGCCAGGCGGTGAGCAGGGGCACGTCCTCTGGCCGGTCCCGGAGGGGGGGCAGCCGGACCGGCAGGACGTGGAGGCGGAAAAAGAGGTCCGAGCGGAAGCGCTGCTCGCGGACTCGATCCGAGAGGTCCGCGTTGGAGGCTGCTATGATTCGTACCTGCACCGGTCGCTCCATGGTGTCCCCCACCGGGCGTACGGGTTGGCCCTCCAGGACCCGCAGCAGGCGCGACTGGACCGCCAGCGGCAGCTCCGCCACCTCATCGAGGAAGAGGGTGCCCCCGTTAGCTGCTGCCAGGAGCCCCGGCCGGTCCGCAACCGCACCGGTGTACGCGCCTTTGCGGCAGCCGAAGAGCTCAACCTCGGCTCGCTCCGGGGACAGGGTTGCGCAGTTCACCGCGATCCAGGGACCGCGCCCGGCCGGACCCGCTGCATGCACCGCCCGGGCCAGGAGATCCTTGCCCGTGCCCGAGTCCCCCTGGAGCAGCAGGGGCAGGGGGGAGCAGGACGCGGCCAGGGCAGCAAAGAAGACCCGTCCCATCTCGGGGCTCGTGCTGATCAATTCTCCGAAGCGCATGGCCAGGCCGCCCCCGAGCACCTCCACTCCGGGAAACGCGGCCAAGCGATGCCGCCCCAGGGTGAGGAGCGCGGGGAGGGGCAGGGCCCGGGGCCGCGTCCCCAACCGGGACAGCCCCACTCGGGTGCCGTTGGTGCTGCCCATGTCCTCGATAACCGGGCCCTCGAGTCCCTCCCGCAGTCGGCAGTGGCGCCGGGACACCGTGGGTTCCTCGATCCGCAGGTCAGCGGTCAGCCCCGCTCCCAGGACCAGCCCCTCCCGGTCAAGGAGCGCGTAGCGCATCCGTCCGTCCTCAGACACCAGGAACACCCGGCGCCTCTCCGCTCCGTCCTGTCGCTGCGGGGCGACCCCCGCGGAGATCCGCTCAGTTCGATCATCGCATCGCATGGCTCCCTCCCTCGGAATGTCGTCCCCCATGTATTCGACGCGAGGCCGCGGCGGGGAAGGAGTTCCTGCTCTTTTTTCGTTTTCTCGGGAATGGTCATAGAATCATGTCCGGTTCTCTGTCCCCGAGGAGGCTGACCATGCATCAATTACGTATTTTGTCTGTCGTCGCCGCGCTGCTGCTGGCCGCGCCGGTCGTCGCGCAGGAGGAGCCGCTACCGTCCGGACCCTACGATCCACAGGTCGAACCAGTGGATCCCAGCCGGGAGCCAGCGACCGTGGAGCCCGATCCCAGCCGGGAGCCAGCGACCGTGGAACCCGTCCCTGAGCCCAAGCCAAAGCTCGTGGGGATCCCCAAGGTTTATGCACCCTACTTCGTCTCCGGTGCGCGGCCGATTCCGCTCGGGGACAGCGCTTTGCGTATCGACCTGGGATTCCCGGACGTGCGCATCGCCTGGCACCTCCCTATGACCCGGACCTTTGAGGTGGCGCCGGTTTTCGGTGTGGGATACGGCTTGAACGCGGAGAACGCGGGCACCATGGCAATCCTGGATTTCCGCTGCGAGATCAAGTGGAATTTTTTCAGTAATGAAGACATAGCGCTTGCCTTGTTTGCGGACCCCGGACTCCAGATCCCGGTGTGGCCGGCCACGGGCCTCGGCATCGTCTTTGGGGGGCCGGGTGTGATCCTGGACTACCAGGTCATCAAGAAGATGCGCCTCACCCCCGCGATCCAGATCCCCTGGGGACTCTACTTCATGAAGGGTTCGAACTTCGCGGCGCGGTTCCCATTCCTCCTGCGTCTGGGCCTGGAGTACAACGTGAGCCAGATGGTCAACCTGCTCTTCCACATGTCCGGCGGAGCGGACGTCTGGACTTCCTCCTCCACAAAGGGCGGTGCGGTCTCCCCGCTCCTGCGGATGGTCTTCGGCGTGTCGATCCGGCTGTAGCCCGTAGCCTGTGTTTGTAACCTACCGATAAAACCGCAGCAGCGTCACCCGGTGCTTGCCCGGCTGCACTTGCAGGCGGGTCCCGACGTCCGGACGGGTCACGATGAGGCCCGGCAGCCGCCCGGGACGGGTGATACGGAAGCCGCGCTCCTGGTAGAAGGCCTCGATGGTGCCCAGGCCCGCCTCCACCTCGTACACGGCCCCGTCCTGGTCCCGATCCCGCAGTCGGGTCCCCGAGGGCAGGGGGAAGCCGTCCAGGGGCCTCAGGAGCGATGCGGGGTGGTGGTAGGCGGATTGGTAGCCCGTCGGCTCCTTGGGCGTTCGCGGAGGTCTCAGGCGCGGGGCCTCCGGTGCGCTGACCGCAGGCGCCTCAGCGACCCGCGCCGGGCGCGCTGGACGCGGATCCCGGGGCGCCGGATCCTCGCCACAGGCCAGGATTTCTCCGAGGCCGATGAACGCTATCAGGAGAAGTTTGGGGGTGCGCATCAGTCGAACAGGAGGCCCCAGGAAGCGGAAAAGACCGACTGGCCGGGCGGTGCAATAGCCTTGATCTTTTTGGTGCCTGTCCCGGAGACGCCGCCCCCGAAGGGGGTCTGCATGTTGTTGTCCGACGGTCCAAGATCCGCGGTTTGGAGGACCAGTTCGAGCGCACCGCCGCTGGAGCTGCCAAAGGAGGCCCCGCCGATGGTGGGGTTCGGCTGGGTGCCGTCGCCCGGGACCGAGGCCCCATCAGAGCTGCCACCCAACCATGGTGCGTAATTGAAGGACGAGTCTGTGCACGCTGCCCGCTGAACGAGCTGGAGGCCGTACATTTCTGCTCCCGGGTGGG
>CAYOTU010000023.1:0-16294 GCA_964406905.1 uncultured Myxococcales bacterium
CGTGCGGGGGGGGGGTGGCACGAGATATGCATCCTGTTTGCCCCGCAGTGATCGGGAGCAGGTGCTCCTGCTATCGTATGTCTCAGCAACCTTTGGGAGGTCATCATGCTGAAGAAGTTCCGGAGCAACAAGAAGGGTTTCACGCTTATCGAGCTCATGATCGTGGTCGCGATCCTCGCGATTCTGTCGGTCGTAGCCGTCCCCGCCTTCATCAAGTACATGAGGAAGGCGAAGACTGCTGAGGCCATCGACATGCTAGACAAGGTCTACAAGGGTGCGGTGGACTACTTCATCACCCCGCGCGTCTTGCGGGAATCCGCCGGTCAGACGTTCGCCGTCTGCGAGTTCCCGGCGGGCAGTGGTACGTTGTACCCGGTAAACGTCAGCTGCTGCGAGCTGGGCGAAACCGTTGGTGATGGCCGCTGCCCGGCCAATGCCGCAGCTTGGGATAACGAGGTCTGGTCCGCGCTTAAATTCGAGATCACCGATGCGCACTACTTCCGGTACAGTTTCGACCCAGACGAATACTCCGCTGCTGGCAAACAGAATTTCACCGCCCACGCGCAGGCCGACCTGGACTGCGACTCCACCTACTCGACCTTCCAGCGCTACGGCAAGGGTGAGCCCGTGAGTACTGCTTTCAAAGGTGGCGAGTGCAAAGTGGCCCAGGGCGCAGCGCTCTACACCTACAACGAGACTGAGTAAGAATTCAGTTTGAGCCTCGGCTCAAATGAGAAGGGCCGTGCGGAATCGGGGCACCGCACGGCCCTTTCTTTTTAAGGGACGTGTGGGGCGTTGTTCTCCTGCTACGAAGCAGCCATGCACACCATCTGAACTCTGTGAGACCTGCGCACGTACCTTCGGGTACGCACCCAGTTCTCCCAGAGCCCATCTGGCGCACCTGGCTGCTTCTCGCTACGGAGACCAACACCCCACACGCCCCTTGTCTTGTGCGATCGATTTTTATTCGTCCGTTGAACGTTTCCGTCAAATCCGAGCAGCGAGCTTGCCGAGCATGCCGCTTCTTATCTCAGCATCCCTTGCCACAGCTTGATGAGCTTCTCCACGGGGAGTGTCTCGGGACGTACGGTTGGTGGGATGTCTGCCGCGATAAGGGCTTTGTCAGCGAGGGGGCCGGCCACGCCTGACTGGAGGAGGCAGTTGCGGATCGTCTTGCGGCGGTAGCGGAACCAGCTCGCCGCTGCGTTCAGGAAGACCTCGCGCTCCTCCGGAGGGAGGAGGGGGATGGACAGGGGCTCCAGGACCACAACCGCTGACTGGATCTTGGGTGACGGTCGGAAGGCTTCCGGGGGTACGGCGAGGGCCAGACGGGCCGTGGCCGAGACCCGGACCATTAGTGACGGGATCCCGTACTGCTTTGTCCCGGGCGTTGCGGTGAGGCGCGCTGCGACCTCCCGCTGGAACATCAGCACCAGGCGGGGGAAGGGCGGGACCACTGAGAGGAGACGTCGAAGGATCGGAACAGCGACGTTGTACGGCAGGTTCCCGATCACCACCCGATCAGCAAAGTCCGGCCCGTCCAGCGCGGCCTCCAGCGCGTCATCATGGATGACACGGAGGTTCTCACCGAAGCGCGCTGCCAGGGCCGGGGCCAACTCATCGTCCTTTTCCAGCGCGATGCAGTCCGCAGAGCGTGCCACTGCTTCCGAGGTGAGCGCGCCCCGTCCGGGGCCGATCTCCAGGATCCGGGCGTCGGGGACTACCCCAGCGATGTCGAGGATCCGGGAGACGACGCCCCGGTCCACCAAGAAGTTCTGCCCAAGGGATCGTTTAGCCCGCATTTTTCAGCACCTGCCGTAGTGAAGTCGTCGAGGCCCTGATGTGTCGGGTTGCCCGGACCAGAGCAACCGGAGGCGGTGTTGACATACCGTTGAGGATTGCGGAGGGAGGAACGGCCCGAGACAGCAGGCGCATCGGCGGCTGTAGCCGGTAGGTGGTGAGAAATGCGGGCATGGCTCTCATGGCGTGCCAGCCGTCCCCAACTCGCCGCTGGCAAAGGGTTCGAGGCTGTCCAGCCTCTCCGCTGGCAGCGGTTCCAGGAAGCGGGCGAGCCCCGCTATCATTGCCGCGTTGTCCGTGCAGTAGGGCATCGCTGTAAGGTGGAGGCGTCGTCCTTCAGCGGAACAGGCAGTTGCAAAGCGCTCTCTGAGTCTCGTGTTCGCTGCCACCCCTCCCGCTACCACCACGTCTTGGATCCCTTCATCCTCCGCGGCGGCCATGGTCTTGGTCACCAGGGAGTCCACCACCGCCTCCTGGAAGCTGGCCGCAAGATCAGCTCGGGTGGCAGAGTCGGGCTCTCCTAGTTTCTCTATCAAGTTCCGCGTCGCTGTCTTGAGACCCGAGAAGCTGAAGTCCAGGTTGCCCTTGCGGCGCAGTCCCCGGGGCAGGTCAAAGCGCGCCGGATCCCCCGTCGTTGCCAGCTTCTGGATACCGACACCGCCGGGATAGGGCAGGCCCAGGAGCCGCGCTACCTTGTCGAAGGCCTCCCCTGCAGCGTCGTCCAGGGTGGTGCCCAGGCGTTGATATCGCCCGATTGCCTGGACCAGGAAGATGCTCGAGTGACCTCCCGATACCGCCAGGGCCACATAAGGGAAGGTCGGCGGTGCCGGGGCGAGATCGCCGCCCTCCAGGAAGACCGCTGAGATATGGGCCTCGGTGTGGTGTACCGGGATGAGCGGCAGGTCCCGGCAGCGCGCGATGGACTTAGCGGCCTGGACGCCTACCATGAGAGCCCCGATGAGGCCAGGGCCCTGAGTCACCGCAACTCGATCGATGCCGTCCAGGTTGGTCCCCGCCTCCGCCAGGGCCTTCCGGACCACGGGGAGCATGGACATGAGGTGGTTGCGAGAGGCCAACTCCGGCACAACGCCTCCGTAGCGGGCGTGGATCGGAATTTGGGAGGAGATCACATTGGACAGGACCTGGTCGCCGTTCACCACCGCTGCTGCGGTCTCGTCACAGGATGTCTCGATGCCCAGGATCTGCAAGCTCAGGTCCTCCTCGATTTGGGGTCAGCGCAGGTCGGCTGCGATCTTCACTGTGGCCTCCTCCCGGAGGCGCTTCAAGAACTTCGTGCGTCGCTCTTCGCGCCCCGCGGCCAGGAGCCGTTCGCGGATTGCTGCTCGGCGGGCTTCTGCCTCGCTGTCCACCGACCTCCTGCGCCCGTCCAAGCGCAGGAGGACCCAGCCATCCCCCGTGCGGAGCGGGCCGGCGAGCACGCCCACTGCCAGGGATTCCACCGCGGCTCGCAGTCCGGGCTCCAGGAGGGGAATCTCGATGTACTCCCACTGTCCCCCCGCCTTTCGGCTGGGGTCCTGGGAGAACTGAGCAGCAGCCTCCTCAAAGGGCATTCCCCCATCGATTCGCTTCAGGATCCGCTGGAGATCTCGGCGGGCCTGCTTCTCCCGAACCGGGCCCGCGTCGGGGGGGAGACGCTGCAGGATCAGGGAGAAGCGTGCCTCCAGCGGTGGTGCGGTGTCGCCATATTTCAGGAGGTGGACCCTCTCCACCGTAGCGTCGTCGACCCGCAGGGGCTCGCGCCGCGCCAGGAGCCTGGCCAGTCCGACCTCCCTTCCTATTTCCCCCCGAAGCTCGTCGAGGGTGCGGCCCGTCTGGTCGAGGAATCGCCGGAGCGCCTCCTCTCCTCCCAGCTCTTTTTGTTGCCGGGCCAGGCGTAGCGTCACCTCCTCCGGTGGGATCCGGATTTCCCTGCTACGCAGGGCAGCGTCCACGAGGACCGCCTCGATCCGTTCCTTCAAGACGGTACGGATGAGGCGGTCCCGGTCCCGATCAGAGAGCTGACGCCCCTTCGCACGCCGTACCACGGCCTCATCGATCAGCCGCCGTGGGATCTCCTCTCCGTTCACCACCGCGGCCGGTGCCGGTGCCGGTGCCGGGGACTGGGCCTCTACCCGCGGTGCCGGCTCCTCGCAGGCACAGGCCAGGACTAGCGCAACGAACAGGAATTTCACATCGTCACCAGCCCATCTGAGCGCCAGAGGTGCCAGGTTACCACCGTCCGGAACGGACGCCAGCGCTGCCCCAGGCGAGCGAGACGCGCTGTTGCTATCTCACGACCGTCACCAAAGAGCCGTCCCGCTGCTCGTCGGATTCCCAGATCTCCCACGGGCAGGAGGTCGGGGTGTCCCCGATAAAAGATCCCGAACATCTCCACGGTCCAGGGGCCCACACCACCAACGGAGAGCAGCGCGTCCGCCACCTTGTCCCAGGGCCCGGCATCGAGGAAGGCCGCGCCCAGGTCTCCGTTGGGCCCCGTCCTGCGGGCCAGCGCCAGTAGGGTTCCGGCCTTGGCAGCGGACAGGCCGGGACTGCGTAGCTCTGTCAGACTCCTGGCGGCCAACTCTTCCGGGGTCGGGAAAGCGTCCTCGCTACAGCCGAAGAGGCCTTGCAAGCGGCGGAAAATCGCAGCGGCCGCAGATCCTGCAAGCTGTTGATAGACCACGGCCTGTGCCAGGGAGGCGAAGGGCTGCCCCGGAAACCTGGGTGTGGGGTGCCAGACCCCGTGCCGCTCGAGCAGGGGAGCGAGGCGGGGCTCGGCGAGGGCCAGCCAGCGGTGGGCCGCGTCCGCTGTGAGAGCTTCACCGAGGGAGGCCACCGCGTGGGCAGCGGGCGGCGCTGGATGCGCTCCCTCCAGGTGGAGTAGTCGGAACTTGGTAGCTGTTCCCCCCGGGGCCGAGAAGCCGCCGAGGCCCCCGCCCGCGGGGAGGACCCGGTGACAGGGGATCACCAGGGGCAGAGGGTTACGAGCCATGATCGAGCCCACAGCGCGGGCCGCGCCGGGGCTTCCGGCGCGTTCGGCGAGCTCCCCGTAAGTGATCGTCTCTCCCCAGGGCACACGCGCCAAGGCTGCGTGTACCCGGGCTTCGAAGGGCCTCAGCGGGGCGACCCGCGGCAGGTCATCGTAGGTCACCGGCTCACCTGCGAGGTGGCGCCGGATCCGGTCCGCTGCTTCGCTGAACCAGGGTATCAAGGTTTCGGGAGAGTGCGCGGCCACCGGGTCTGGTTCGGCCCTCTCCAGGGCCACGCTGGTCAGTCCCTCTGCTGTCCCGGTTACGCGCCAGCCTCCGAGGACCGTCTCTACCCGCTTGGAGAACTCCCTCAATTCCATTTCAGGTCTCCTCCAGCGCGGCAGGGCGCAGCCTTCCACCCGAGATCCTGACCGTTCGCAACATGGCCTGGAGCACGGCTACCATCTCCAGGTCATGGGTCGCCGCGATCACCGCAGCGCCATTCGACCTGAGCAACTCCCAGGCCCTCCACCGGGTGGGCCCGTCGAGTCCCGCAGTGGGCTCGTCCGCTATCACCAGGGCCGGACGCCGGGCCAGGAGTCCTGCGAGCGCGATCCGGCGCAGCATGCCATCGCTGAGTTGGTTCGGATAGCGCGACCAGACCTTGTCCATGGGCAGCGCGAATTGCTTCAGCAAGGCCTCGATCCGGGCCTGCCCCTCGGTGCGGTCCAAGGACCAGCCTTCGAGTACCTGGCCTCCGATCCGGCGGTAGGGGGTATACCATCCCCGGATGTCCTGCCGCAACACGCCAAGGACCCCGCCCCGGAGTCGTGCCGTCGTCCCGCGGTGGAGGCCGTTTTCGCCCAGAATCTCCAGCGCACCGGTGATCCGGTGCGGGCTCATCCCCGAGAGCGCGTCAAGGAGGGTGGTCTTCCCCGCGCCGGTCTCGCCGGTGACCACCAGGATTTCCCCCGGCCGGAGCTCCAGATCCACGCCCCGGAGCAGGGTGGCGCCCTCAGCGTCCACGCGCAGGTCCCGGGCCCGCAGGGCCAGTTTCTTCGCCGGGGTATCAGCGCACATCAGCGGCCTCGAGACGGCGGGCAAGGAGATGCGCGCCGAGGGCTGTGATGGTCAGGAGCAAGAGGGGCGCCGCGGCAAGGAGTGGGGCCCGCTCCGACACATCGAGGCCCTGCTGGATCAGGATCCCGAAGGATGGGTAGGGGGGCTGAAGACCGAAGCCCAGGAAGGACAGGAACGCCTCTTCGAGCATCAGCCCCGGCAGGAGCAGCACCCCGTAGGCCAGGGTGGGCGGCAGAAGATGCGGCAGTACGTGGCGCCGGGCCGTGGTCAAAGGGCTCAGGCCCATGGAGCGGGCCGCTATGACGAAGCCCGTCGCACCAAGGGTCATTGTGCGCCCGCGGACCAGGCGGGCGACCGTGGGCCACTGGATAGCGCCGAGGGCCAGGAAGAGGACCCCTGCCTGGAGGAGACTCGCCTGCTCCGCTGTGAGATCCGGAAGGGTCAGGACCAGGTCTCGTGTGACCAGGTAGAGGACCATGACCACGAAGAGGAGGGGCAGGCCGTAGAGGGTGTCGGCCAAGCGCATGAGCGCGCTGTCCAAGCAACCCCCGCTGAGCCCAGCGAGGAGGCCGATAGCGGTGCCGATGAGCAGGCTCACAGCGGCAGCGAGGATGGCAACGAGGAGGGAGGCCCGAGAGCCATAGCAGAGCCGGGTGGCCAGGTCCCGTCCCGACGCGTCGGCCCCCAGCAGGAATGGGCGGGTACGGGGTGCGCCGGGGTACTCCGCTCGGGAGATGGAGCGGTCCCCGTTCGTGTCCGCTGCGAGAAGCTGCGCCGTGTCATGGCGCATCCAGCGGGTCGTCTCCACCAGCGAGTCAGGGTTCAGAGCAGTCCCCTCCCGCCGCGCTTGGGCCAGCGCCAGGGCGTGGTGCCGGTAGCGGTCCCGTGCAGCGTCCAGTTCCGGGCAACGGAGCTGTCCGTCGCTGTCCAGATCGAGGCGGTCAAAGGAGGCCTTCTCCCCGTCCCAGGTCTGTCGATGCATGGGGACGGCTCGGGCCCCGGGTGGGGCCAGGGCCTGGCCCGCCTGGATCTCCGCGTAGCCGAATCCAGTCCACTGGTTCGAGATCCAATCAGCGCCCGCGGCAAGGAGCAGGGCCGGGGCCAGGAGCAATAGCCCGACCCACGGGAACCGGGTCTTAGGGTGAGCGCTCATCTGGGTTCCTCGCCGCTACGGAGCCTTGGGTCGAGGGCCGCGTGCGCTATTTCCAGGCTTCCGTTCAGGATGGTGACCGTGACGGTGTAGACCATGACGATTCCCAGGATCACCGGTGTGTCCCGGGACGCGGCCGCGTCCATGAAGCTGCGGGAGATCCCCGGTACCTCGAAGAGTACCTCCACCACGAAGGAGCCCGTGAGTAGCCGGGCAGCGATGGGTCCCAGGGCCTCGATCATGGGGATGAGCGCGCCGGGGAGCACGTGCCCCAAGACCACGCGCCGGTGGGGGACCCCCCGGGCCAGAGCGGATCGCACCCAGGGAGCGCGCATGGCGGTGACCGTGGAGGCTCGGATCATTTCGGCCAGATAGGCTCCGTAGACCACGCCAAGAACCAGTGCGGGAAGGAGGCGATCGAGGATGTCGTCCCAGCCCCCGAGGGTGAAGCGGCCGGTTCCGGCCAGGGCCAGCCGGACGAGGGTCCCGAGGCCAAGCGCCGAGAGGGAGATGATCACCAGGGCCCCGGCGGAGATCCCCCGGGACGCGGCCGAGGGCTCCCGGATCCCCGCTGCGAGGCCCGCTCCCACGCCCAGGATCAGGACGATGATCAGCGCGTAGATGCCCAATTCCAGTGAGACCGGCCAGGTGCGGCCGATGATGGTTCTTACCGACTCGCCGCGGATCAGGGAGCGCCCCATGTCTCCTTGTGCCCAGGCGTGTAGGGTGTCCCCCAGATGTTCCCCGAGGCCACGGTCCGTCCCCAGACGCCGCGTCTGGTTGTCCCGCGCCGCGTCGCCCGTTTGCTGGAGCGTGTCGCCAGGCTGTCCCGGGACAGCGCGCAGCAGCAGGAAGGTCAGCAGCAGGACCGCCATTACCACCAGGACGGCCGAGGCCAGGCGGGTGAGTACGAGGCGCAGCATCAGGAATCCGGGGGTCGGGTCAGGGTCAGCACCAGACGATCCAACGCGTCCGCTGTCCGGGTGAAGCGGACCAGTTCGTCGTAACGGGACGCGGAGAGGACGCGGTCTGAGAAGTAGCTCTCGTGGCGAATTATGAGCAAACGCCCGCTGTCCCAGCGTGTTTCGTGGACGCCGAAGTCGGTTTCGGTTCGCCCCTGCCGTCCCTCCACAGCAAAGCGCTGGCCGGGGGGCGCAGAGAGGCGCACCTCCACCGTGGTGAGTGCGTCTCCCCCCAGGAGGATCGGCAGGCGCCGACGGCTCTGAGAAGAATACCGCCGCTGGAGAGTCCCCGAGCCCAAGTTGAGGAGGGTCGGCCCGTTAAAGGTTCCCCGCGGGAGGGTCGTTTCCACTTGGAACACCAGCGCGTCTCCCGTCGCATCCATGGTCTGGGAGGTCACCCGGGCCCCGGCGAAGAAGCCTTGGGCAAAGGAGGCCACGGCCTCCTTTCGGCGCTCCTTCGGCGCCTGGCGGAAGCGCTCGCGGAGGCTTGAGCCAGCGATCCCCGTGAAACGGATCGTCAGTCGGGCCCGAGCCCCGTGGTCCGGCAGAACCGCACCCTCCCAGAGTACATGGACGCTGTGGGCCGCTGGATCCACGATCGGGGTCCGGATCCGGAGGTGGGGGGATCCGGTATCGAGAAGGAGCCCGGGACGGCCTCCCAGGAAGGGCCGAAGCTCACCGAAGCGGGCCGCGGGCCCGAAGGGATCGAGCCAGAGGGTCCCCTTGGCTCCTTGCACCCGGACCAGGGGCTCCCTGTGGACTTTGGGATCCCCGCGTCCGGGGAGGGCCGACGGACCCCCGGGCGGGTCCACCAGGACCAGGGTGGCGGGGATGTCCATTTCCACGAGGAGGGCCAGGAGGAGGAGCGCGCCCGCACCCTCCCGATCGGCAAGGACCTCCGGGGCGGACTTCAAAAAGAGGGTGCCGCTTTCCGGGGCGATATCCCGAGTGACCATGTCAAAGGCCTCGCGCAGGGGATCCGGACGCGCGGCAAATTCCCGGGCCAAGCGCCGGATGGCCGGGTCCGGGGTGATCCGCCCCATGAGGTTATCCGCCAGATGGTCCCGCAGGCGGGGCCAGGTGAGACCCTCGGTGCATAACTCCACCCGGGGGAGGCCGGCGTCCCACTGGTGCAGGGCCTTCTCCTCGTGTGCGGTTTCAATGCGGTGGGCCTCGAAGACCCGGGTGTGCGCGTCGATGTCAGCCGCGGCAGGCGCACCCCAGAACCGCGCAGAGACCAGAGGATGGTCCGTCTCGTTGCGGATCACGAACCGGCTGCGCCAGACCGGGATCCCCCGTAATGCCAAGTAGAAAACGGGCAGGCAAAACTCGTCAGCGAGTGAGAAAGCAGGTTCCTCCTCGTCAACGGTCTTTATTACCACGACGTCCCCGTCCTCCAATTCCCCGAGGTTCGCCAGGTCTCCGGCCCCCAGCGCGTCGGGCTCCCGCCAGGTGCCGTCTCGTTTGCGAACCCGCAGTCCGATCACCTGGCCCGCGTCTGGCACCTGAAAGTCAGTCCAGTCCTGCGCTGCCTGCGGGGTCCGCAGATGATAAACGCGCGTGCTCCGCACAGAGATTCGGCCCTGGGGTCGCACCCGGAGGATCGTCTCGTCCAGGACCATCACCAGAGATCCCGAGCCCCAGTCGGCTTCTCGATACGCGTCAAGGACCTGGTCCAAAGGGATCACCCAGTGGTCCAGCGTCTTCCAGGAGAGGAGCATCCCCTCCCGGATTCGCAGGTCCATGGTGGCCATGGGTGAGGCCGCTACGCCCGCGAGGCCGTCAGCGTGTCCTTTCGGGGTCTCCATGTCAGTCCGGGCCCAGGCGAGATCCGGGTCGAACCAGCCCAGACATTCCAGGAGCCGTCGCGCTGCCGCGCTCATGCCCGTCGCGTCGAGGCGCCGGGCGAGTTGGAGCGCGCCCGGGAAACTTTTGTCCTGATCCATAAGGCGATCCCGGAGGGCCAACGCGCGGACAGCGTCCTCCGCTGTCCCCCGGGCCGCAGCGTCGGAGAACGCTGCCCGCCGACAGAAGAGGTTGGTGTCAAGGAGAATGGGCGCGGCCTCCCCCAGCCCGGCCCGCTGTGCGACCCGGATGGTCGTGGCGAGACAGCTTGCAAGTCCGGCCTTCTCCAGGGTCGCCTCGACCTCAGCAGCGCTCGTAGCCGCCTCATCGCCCCGGTCATCGTCTGCTTCGTGTCGGGCCTTCAGCAGACGCCCCGGCAGGGTCTCTCGACAGGCGGCGGGCCAGAACTCCAGCCATGGCCCGGCCTCGTCGAGCCCGGCCGCCAGGATCTCGTTCAGGCGTTGTCGCCACAGGAGGCACCGCGGCTGCCTGTCCTCCTGCCCCGGCCGGATACCCCGAGCCAGAAGGGCCTCCAGAGGCGCGCTACGGGCCAGGAGGCTCTCAATGCGGTACCGTAGAAGCAGCAGGCCCGGTGTGCCCGGCTCCAGGTTTTCTACCGCGTCCGATGCCTCGTGGGGCGCACCCCTCAGGAGCGCACCGTGGGCAGCGGCGATCCGTGCCCCACTTGTCTCCGGCCTGGCAACGGGCGTTGTCTCTCCCGGAGGAATCGTGAGCAGGCGGACTGCGGCCCGCCCCCAGCCGGGGGGTGTGGCCAGGCCCAGGATCACCCGGTGACAGCCCGCATCCAAGGTCACGGCCCCGGCGGCCCGTGGACCCGACCGCAGCAGAGCCGTACCCGGCTCTGCGATCAGGACAAGGCGCCCGTCGATCCAGAGGGTCCCCGGGGCTCGGCTGTCCAGGCGGACCGCCAGTCTGGTCCGTGCCTCGAAGCAGAGTTCCGTGTCAGCGAAGAGCCGCCCTGCGGTACGCAGCGCCCAGCGCAGGTGCCCTCTCGTTTCGTCCCTGGCCCCGGTCCAGGTCCGTACCCGGAAGAACGCGTCCTCCAGGCCCGTGGTGGATGGGGCGGCGTGGACGCGCCAGTCGGTGAGGGTTCGGGCCAGGGCCTCGGTTTTGTCCACGCTCTCCCAGTTCCGGCATCTCTCCAGGTTTCTCCGCAGGAGGTCCCAGGCCAGCCAGCGAGACCACGGGTCAGCATCCCCCCGTGCGAGGAGGCGTGTGAGTGGCGGCAGGTGGCCGTGGTCGGAGCAGCGGGAGAGGTCCCGGGAGAGCCAGGTGAGCGCGGCCAGGCCGCGCCCGGACCAGGGCTCCGGCGCGTCGATCAGCCCCTCAGCCAGGCCCCATGCCGTGACCACGTCGTCGGCCATGAGCGCTTCGTCCAAGGCCGCTGCGCGGTTCGCCGGTTTCTCCTCCCCGGCCTGCGCTCTTGGGGACGCCATGACGAGGAGTCCGAGAATCGGAAGGAGCCAGAGTTTTTCCATCATCGGGCGACCTCCTCCGGCCGGACTTGGCCCCTCACCTGGGCCAGCGCTATGTCCAGGCCGCCCAGACAGGTCCGGAACGCTGAGTAGTCGCTGGCAGCGATGCGGCGTTGATGGATGGACACCTCCACCTCCACTCGTCTCGGATCCGTGCGTAGAGACCACCGGCATCCGGGGCCCTCGCCGTCGGCCTCAGCGGGGCCGACAAAGGCCAGGTTTTCCCCGTCGAGTTGGAGGACGACGTGCTCCTCGAAGGGGTAGCGCAGCAGGAGGTCCTCGTCCCGCCGCGGCAGGCTGGCCAGGCGAGGCTGGAATCGCAGCCCGTTCAGGGCCACCAGATTCTTCTCGGTCAACTCCAATGCCCCGTCCACCTCCACCCGGAGAAGGGGCGGCGCGCCCTCACGGGTCTCCCAGGGCGCGTCCAGGAGGTGGAAGCCGGGCAGCAGCCCCGAGAGGAAGCGCTCCACCCGGGCCTCCCACTCCGTGGGGTCCTGGACCACCTCGTAGTTGCTGCGGGCCAGCGCGCCGGAGAACCGGACAACGCCCGAGATCCGAAGGCCACCTGTGTCGTCGTCCTGGATCACGAGGCGGACGTCGGTGCGGTTCTCGAAAGCCTGGGCCACGGGGATCATCTCCAGGGCCGGCGTGTCGTCCAGGACCAGGACCTGGGCTCCCTGGTCCTGCCAGGGCAGGCTCCCCGTGCCCAGGTAGCGCGCCGTGGGATCGAACCATAGATCTGCGGAGGGAACCCTCACGATCGCGTGGTCAAAAAGAGAGATCGACGGGGGAGGGTCAGGGATCGCACCGTAGGGGAAGGTGCGCACCAGGGCCAGATGGGCCTTGATGCCGAGGATGCGGAGAAGGGTCACCATGAGCAGGGACTTGTCCTTGCAGTCCCCGTAGCGGCGCTCGAAGACCCGGGCCGTAGGGTAGGGGACGTACGCGTTGACCCCGAACTCCAGGCCTACATAGCGCACCTGGTCAGCGACGAAGCGGGCCAAACCGGCAAGGGGTCCCTCCGCGGCCCCCGCCTGCTGTGCGACCAGGGCCTGCATCTCCATGGTCTCGACCACCTGCTGTTCCAGGAGACCGTTGTACCACTCGGAGACGTGGCGCCAGCCGTGCATCGTACTGACCATAAGATAGGCGCTCCGTTCGGCCAGGGGCGGCGGGAAGGGGCGTGGATGGATCCCCGGGAGGTCTTCGAGGCGCCACTGCACCAGCGCTGTCTCTCCGTCTCGGCGCTGCGTGGGAGCCGACACGTGCTCGTCCCCGGCCATACGGATCTCCGCGTGTAGTTCCAGGGACTGCGGCGCTGCGAGGGTGATCTCCACGATACGTTTCGGGAAGGCTTCCTGGAGGGGACGCACCAGGGAGACGCCGCCCCGGGCACCCCTGAACTGGTCCAGCCGCGTCTCCCATACCACCACGTCGCCCGCCTCGAGGCGAGAGAAGTCCCGCTGCCGCTGTCGCAGGTCATAGTGAAGGTTGAACTCTTCTTGGGAGAGGGAGAGGTCATCGCCGTCGAGGGCCTGGAGTATTTCGCCGGTGCTGCGGAGGACAACAGCGGCGAGGGTCGAGAAGTCCTCCGTGTGTGGGTCGTAGACAGTGGAGAGGGTCAGGCTCGCCGTAGGGCCCGGCTCCGCTACCCGGAGGATCTGTTGCCGGCGGATCGACAGGAGCCCGTTATCGTGGATCGTCACCAGGCGGATGTCCGCCAGCCCCTCCACAGCGTAGCCCGCTGTCCCTTTTGTCCCGGTTCGGGCCAGGGCCCAGGGGAGGCTCCGCCGCGTCGTCATCCAGCGGCGCTCCACGGGATCCAGACGTCGCAGCAGGCCCTGGAGGTCCGGGTTCTGGGGCTCAAGCGCCAGGGCCCGGCGCCAGACATCTGCCGCCTCACCCGCGCGGCCGGCTCGCGCAAGGATCCGTCCATGCTGTTCCAAGACGCGGGCGTTTTTGCCCACCCAGGCCTCCAGGGCCTTCAGGAGGACGAGGGCAGCGTCCAAGCGCCCGAGGCGCAGCAGGGCCTGGGCTTGTTCAAGCACCATGTCCGGGTCCGCGGGGTGGAGGCCGGCCATGGTCTCCCATATGGCGGCGGCCTCATCGAGGCGGCCCGCATCGGTGAGGAGGGTGCCCAGGAGGCTGCCGATCTCCCGTGCGCCGGGACGCCGCCGGTGATCCGCAAGGAGGACCATCACAGCCTCCTCTCGGGCCCCCGCAGATATGGCGAGGTTGACCCACGCGTCGAGATGGTCCGGGGACCAATGCTCTGCCGGGGCCCCCATAAGGCCACGGGCACGGCAAATCAGGCCCAGTCCGTGGTTGAGGTCCACGTTCAGGAGCCGGCCCCGCGCTGAGAGACCTGCCCCCTCAACGTCCTCCATATGCTCGGAGATTCGATCCTTGATCCTCAGGATGCGGAGAAGAGGACGGTAGGTCTGGCCACGGCTGAATTCCATCTCGGCTTGCAGGACCTCCGCCTGCCAGGACTCTGCACAGCCGGGAAACCGGTCGCACATGGCCTCCCATAGGTGACGTTGGCCCTTGAGCACCGTGGAGAGGAGGTCCATCTCAAGCCAGGAGACAGGCTGGAGTCTGTCAAGGAGCGTGCTCGCTGGACGGGTGATCGCCCCGATGCGTGTAAGGAGCCAGAGTCCGGCGACAGCGTTTTCCGGGAGCGCCGCGTCGTTCGAGACCAGGAGGCTCTCCCACCGCTCGACAGGGCCGGGAACGCAAGCCGTTCCGACAGTTCCGAGCCGTGACCGTAAGGGAGCGGCCGTCGGTTGCGCTCGTCCATCGGGGCTTGCCAAGCGGACAGCGAAGCTACGCGCAGCCCGGTCAGGGTGCAATTCGATGCGCAGGGTAACGGGCCCAGCAGGGAGTGTGGCGCAGAGCGATGCCTGGTCCAGGAGGCTCCTGTCGCGTCGCGGGGGACGGACCTCGGCCTCCCCCGCCCGGATCGCTGCGACCCCGTTCCCCCCTGTGAGGATGAGGATCTGCCCCGGCCGGTGAACGTTGATCGTGGTCTCCAAGACCACTGGCTCAACGCCGGAGAAGTGGGCATGGTCCGCAGGACTCACCCAGCCCCCGCCAGGGTCTCCTACCAGTTCAGTTCCGGCCAGGCGTTCGGGGAGGACCAGGTGCCAGTGCAGCAGGTAGCCCTGACTCTCGATCCGAGCCTTCGCCCCGGTGAGGTCGCCGGCCTCCCGCTCCAGATTAGCCAGGAGCTGGTCCCGGGCCGCAGCAGCAAAGGGCGCGTTTCCGTCACAGCGCAGATCCGTCAGCGCTGCCTTGAGAGAGCCCTGGGGGAGCCGATGCGCGGCCGCGGCCAACGCATGGAAGATAGCCTCGCCCCCGGTCCGGCAGCCCCACCGGGAAACAGCGTCGACCCACGGAACGAGCCGTGGATCCCCTGCTGCTTTGCCAGCCGCTGGGTTCGCAATGAGGATAGCGATGACAGCGGTTGCGAAACAGGCGAGAGCACAACGGACTCGTCGGCGAGGGTTCATGCCCCCGATTATCGCATGGCTTTTCATAAATTCCAGGGTTCGTTGAAGCGATCTTGACATCTTCCCTCCATGACCTAACTTTATGACATGCCTGCCTGGAGATGGTTCCTGGTGCTCGTGGTGTTGGCGATCTTCTGGATCGCTGAGCGTTCCCTCTTCCCCGTCTTCCTCGTGGTGAGCGCTGTGTGGGTGGTCGCGGAGCATGTGCGCCGCGGTCGGGCCGGGCTGCCGGTCCCGCGGGCCATCGCCGCTGAGGCCGCGCGTCTCCTGAACGGAACGCGGCGTACCCGCGGGGGCGCGTGGATCGTCCCCATGGCGGGCGGGGAGGTCCGGGTGGGACAGGGCGATCTCGCCGGGCAGGTAGCCGGCGAGGCGACCTTCCTGACCTTCTCGGTGCCCCTCGGGCGCCGGATCCCCTTCTGCTTTGCCATCCGTCCCGAGCATCCGCCCGTCCGCTGGATGCACATGGTGGAGAACACTCCGATTTCCGGTGTGGACTTCGAGTACCAGCTCCGCGCTGTCCCGGTTGGCGACCGTCTGGAGGCAGCGTCCAATCATCCGGATCTCCTCAGGGACTGGCTTCACGGCGAGACCCTCCGGACGGTCCTGGTCCTGGGCGAGGCCCCGAGCCCCGGATTCCAGGGCCTCCTCTTCGACGGGCAGCGTTTCGTGAGCCTCTGGACCTGGACCGGTCCGCCTCCTGGGCCAGTGCTCCGCCTCGCGGCGATGCGTACCCTCCTTCTGGCAGGGGAGCTGGACACCCTCCTCTCAGAGGTCCAGTTCAACCAACCGCTTTGATTTCTGCTCTTCCTGAATAAATCCCTTAAGCGCGGCCCTCTTCTGCCGTAGCGGCTCAGTCTATTGATAGGCAGGTGACCTATGATGCCCCCCCATCGAGCGCACCTCATCCTCCTCGTTGCCCTCGCTTTCCTGGCGAGCGGCTGCTGGTCCGTGGAGCTGGAGTTACCGGTGACCACGGGCGTCTCGGTGATCCCTGGCAACGAGATTCTCCACAAGGTCGGTGCCCGGCTCTTCGGGGAGATCTTCGAGCCCGTGCGCATCGATGATGAGATCGCCGAGGCAGCGGATTACTCGTCCTTCCTCCTGGATTCCTTCTATCTGGGCCTCACCGAGGACGCGATCGACGCTGGCGACGACGATGACCTCGACTTCATCGATGAGATGGTGGTGTTTATTCGTCCGGTGAGCCCCTACTGCGGCTTGGCCGAGGTCGAGGTGGCCCGCTTCGAGCGTAGTGCGAACGAGAGCAGCCCCGCTGAGCTGGTCTTTTCGATAACAGAGCGTCTGGAGCTTCTGCCGTACCTCGAGTGCGGCTTTGAGCTGAGGTCTGAAGTGGAGGGTGCGATCCCCGCGGACGACGTCAGCGTGGAGGGAATAGCAGTGTTCGTGATGGTGCCCGGCTCATAGGGATCGCCGAGAAATAAACAGATCGCACCGAGGGCGCTGATGCGCTGCTCTC
>CAYOTU010000024.1:0-15887 GCA_964406905.1 uncultured Myxococcales bacterium
TTCCACTTCGCTGATCCCTTACCTCGGGAGGGTGTGGTCCCCATCGTGAAGTGATAGCCCCGGAGGCTTCCGGATCCCATGAAGCGCGCTTTTCCGTACTTGCTGGTCTTCGTCGTTGCCTTTGGGGGCCTCTCCATCACGTCATGGAACTACCTGGCGGGGCCCTCGAAGCACTTCCACTTCATCGACCTGGCCGAGTCCTTTCTTCATGGACGGCTCGATACGGACACCCCCCACCGCCGGAAGGGCGGGACCTCCCTGCTCGACGATCCGCCGGGACTCCAGGAGGCCGTGGATAGACAGCTCACCGGGAAGGGGGGCGGTTGGAACGACTGGGTGGCCTACCAGGAGGTGACCCTGCGCAGCGGGGAGCGCTTCAAGGGTGTGTGGCCCTGGAAGAAGCGCAAGAAGGGCAAGCACGACAAGCGGGATACCTTCGTTACCCTCTCGGGGGACTGGGTGGAGTTTGACAAGGTCCGGGACGTGATGCGCCTCTGCGTGGACCGGCCCGAGACCGAGACCGAGACCAAGGATCCGATTGCGGTGGAGGCCTGGCGCCATCGGGACAAGTTCCCAGTGTCCCGCGTCGCGTGTGCTGCTCCACCGGAGGAGGCCCCGCTACGCTGCGGTCCAGGGCAGACGCGAACGACCTGCATCCAGAAGCGCCACTTCGTCTCTTTTCCCCCCGCCCCCGCTGTCCTGATGCTTCCCTTCGTGGCCGTGTGGCACTACCACTTCCACGACGTCGCCTTCACCCTGGCCTTCGCTGCCGGGGCCGCTGTGCTGCTTTTCATGCTCCTGGGACTCATGCGGCGCCTGGGCTACAGCGATCTTAGAGATCGGGACCGCTATGTCCTCGTAGCGCTCTTTGTCTTCGGCACGGTGTTTCACTTCAGTGCGATTCGCGGAGAGGTCTGGTTCACCGCTCTGGTCCTCGGGGTCTTCTTTCACCTGGGTTACCTGTACTTCGCGTTCGAACTGCGCCGGCCGTTTCTGGCCGGGCTCTTTCTTGCGTTCGGGTTCGCCACCCGGGTGACCCTGGTCTTCGCCGCACTCTTCTTCGGCCTCCTGGTGTTTCTGTCCCGGCGGCCCTGGGACCGGGAGGGGGTGCTCTGGCGCTTGAAGAAGGTCGCCTGGTTCGCGCTGCCCACCATTGCGGTCGGGGTGGGCCTGATGCTGTATAACCTGGCCCGCTTCGACTCGCCCTTTGAGTTCGGGCACCGCTTCCTCCTGGACGGGACCCGGGACGCCATCGTGGACCACGGCCTTTTCTCCACCTGGTTCCTCTCCCGGAACCTGGCAGCGGCCCTAACCAACGTCCCCCAGTTCTCCGCTGTCTGGCCTTATGTTCGGATCTCGGGTCACGGGTTGTCTCTGCTGGCCACTACGCCGGTGCTCTTCTACCTGCTCTGGCCCCGGCGGGGCGACGCTGCTGCGGAGGGTATGGACCGCTACCGCTGGCCTATGCGGCGGATCCTGTGGCTCACAGTGGCCGCTACCGCGTTGCCGGGCCTCCTTTATCAGAACACCGGGTGGTTCCAGTTCGGCTACCGTTTTGGCCTGGACTACATGCCCCTGCTCTTTGTGCTCCTCGCGATGGATCGTCGGCCCCGGGGTTGGTTCTTCTACTCCCTCGTGGGGCTCGCTGTTGCGGTGAGCACCTTCGGAGCGATCACCTTCCAGCGCTTCCCGATTTTTTACGACTGACCAGGGCTAAGAGGGCCTGCGCAACAATAACTTCCCGTTTTCGGTCGCCGATGCATCCACGCTGTCGGCACCTGCTTCCCTCAACGTACGCAACGGTACGCCTCACTCAGCATGCACCAGCAGCGAGGCGCCTCGACACCCGAGAAACTGGGAAGTTATTCCTGCGCCGACCCTAGCCACCAGACCAGGCCCGCAAGGGCCGCTACCCCGAAGATGATCCAGAGAACGAATGTGTAGGTGCGCGCCAGGGCCTCGAGGCGGTCCAGGTTGTGGCCCAACGCAGCGCCGACGGCCAGGAGGAGGCCGTTCCAGGCCAGCGCGCTTATCGCTGCCCAGGCCAGGACCGGGCCCGTGCGCATGCGGGCAAAGCCCGCGGCCACGAAGAAGACGGCCCGGATCCCGGGCAGGAAGCGGTTGACCGCCAGGAAGGCCGGGCCCCAGCGACGATAGCCCGCCAGGACCCGATCCATGCCCGGACTATTGCTGAAGCGCGACCCCAGGCGCCCCGCGTCCCGTCGATCCGCTGCGGCCCGTCCCAGCCGGTAATCCACCCAGGCCCCGAGGAGACTGCCGCCGGTGGTCGCGGCCAGGACAGGCCAGAGGGGCCAACCCCCGACCGCGGCCAGGACCGCTCCGGCCAGGACCACCGTGTCCCCGGGGAAGGGGGGGCACACGTACTCCAACGCCGCGGCGAACGTCAGCACCACGATTGAGAGCGGAAGTCCGTGAGCGGTGAGCCAGAGGAGCCAGTCTTCGAGGCCGGAGGGTGCCATCATCAAATGTCGTCATCGCCCGCGGCTGGTTGCGGCAGGCTCGCAGCATCCCCCGGTGTGACCTGCGAAATTCCCCCCAGGGGGTACAGTCTGAAGATCCACCAGCCCAGGAGCATGAAGAACCCGGCAGCGGCGAAGGTCAGCAGGTAGCCAAAGGGAGGGGGCGTGAGCCAGTGCCCGAGGATCATCACCGCGGGCGCGACCACCGCGGCCACCCCGTCTGCGCCCTTGGTCAGGAGTCCCTCCACGCCGAAGTAGATAGCCTCCCGCCGGCTGCCGACCCGCTGCTCGTCCAGGTCCACGATTTCACAGACGATGGGCCTGTACATGCTCATCAGGATCGCCGCGGGGAAACCGAGGAGGAGGAAGAGAAAAAGGATCGCCCAGATCCGTGCGCTCCAGGCCAGCTCGATACGCAGGTCGAAGCGGTTCAGGAGCACCTCCAACTCCGCGTCGTTCTCCAGGAGTTCTGTCAGGCGGGCAGCGGCTGGGCCGTCTCCGAGGTCTGTGTTCCCGCCCACGATCCGGAAATCCGAGAACAAGACGCTGCCGTCTGAGAGGACCAGACGACCCTCCAGGGCCAAGCGCTGTGGGGACCCGATCTCGAAGACCGCCGAGTCCGGCGCGGCTGCCCGTTTCTCCGGAGTCGAGAGGATCCGGCTCCAGCCCAGGAGATTCGCTGTCTCCTCCGGTGCCTCCAGGGAGCCCACGTCCAGGGGGAGCCGGACCGTGGGGCCGTTGAGGTCAGTGACGGGCAGGGGCTCTGGGAGTTGCACGTAGAGCCCGTCGTCGAAGCGGCGGTTATCCTTTGGGAAGAGGTCGTCCCATTCCTCTCGGGGGATCCGGACCTCGGTGTTCTCTTCGCCGAAGTTCAGGACGATCTCTCCGCTTGCAGGGTCGTCTCGTGCCGCTCGAAGGGGGAGCTCGTCGCCGCCTATGAAGGTCACTGCGAAGAAGCCTATGGTGATCAGGGTCGCCATGCCTGTGGCCGTGCGGAACGCACGCTTGAGGCCCACCCGGTTGACGTAGCCCTCGCCCAGGACGAAGCCGACGATCGTGGAGAGGAACAGGGGGATGAAGAGCGTCGCTACGAAGCTCTCGCCTTTGTGAAGCACCGCGGTGGCGACGAAGGGGATCGAGATCATCACGATTCCCATGCCGATCTTCGCCGCGGCCACGGCCAGGAGGTAGGGCGGGAACGCGGGGTTGCGAAAACACTCGACCACGGATTGCCGCAGTCCGAAGGTGGTGAGTTTATCCTTCTCCGGCGGGCGCTCGCGGATTCGGCTGACGGAGATCAGGAAGCCCACAGCGCCGATGATGGCGAGGAGGATCGCGGTAATCTTGTAACCGTCCTCGAGAAAGATCGGGCCTAGCTGCAGGCCCCCCTTGAAGGCCTCAATGAGGGGCGGGATCCCCACGGCAGCGATGAGGATTGCGCCAGCCTCCCAGTACGCCATGGTAACCGTGAGGCTCACCCGCTCCTTGGGATGGTTGGTCAGCTCAGGCATGAGGGCCAAGTACGGAGCCACGACATAGGTGTAAAAGAACCAGGTGCCGCTCAGGGTCACCGCCAACCAGACCACGTTCCAGTGGGAGGTCCCGCGCACAGGGGGGAACCACAGGAGGATGGCGAGGACGAGCAGTGGCAGAAGGCCACGTTTGATGAAGGGGATCCGCCGTCCCCTGGGGTTTGTGCTTTTGTCCGACCAGAACGCTACCAGAGGATTGGTGAATGCGTCTACGAGGGAGCCGAACAGCCGGGCGAAGCCGACGGCCACGCCGACCCCCAGGAAGACCATTCCCCCGTCCACAGCGCCCGGC
The DNA here is from genome assembly GCA_964406905.1 of uncultured Myxococcales bacterium. Taxonomy (GTDB): domain Bacteria; phylum Myxococcota_A; class UBA9042; order CAIXZC01; family CAIXZC01; genus CAZNWW01. The sequence continues at coordinate 4,305 of CAYOTU010000024.1, forward strand.
GGAGGGGAGTAGAAGTACAGGATCCAGGCCATCACCGTCGCGGTGATGAAGGAGGTGGAGAACATCCCCACGCTGTAGGTCAGGCGCTGACCTCGGGTAAGTTGCCAGCCGTTATGCTTCATGGTCAGCCTTTTCGGAAGTGGGGCCCAAGTCCGCAGCCAGGCGCGTCGCAGTGCGCTCTGTCCAGGGGCCCAGTTCGGGGGTGAGGGTCATGGTCCGCTCGTATCCGTATTCTCGGATCTTGAGCAGGTCCTCCGGGAGGATATAGCCCAGCTCATCGTTGCCGAGGGCCAACACCATGGAGAGAGGTGTTCCCAGGACGGCGACGAGGCGATGGCCCAGCTCCGGCAGGGGTTCTCCCGGAACCGTGAGGATCCTGAGGGGCCCGACCTCGATGAGGTTCATCTCCGTCTCCACGCCTCCCGTTGAGCCCAGGTCCCGGTTGAAGAACCCCAGGCGGCTGCCCAGGCGAAACCGCCAGTTGCGGTTCTCCAGGGACTCCACGATCCGGGCGACGCGGAGAGGGGCCGCTGTAATGGGGTGGAGCTCCTCGAGGAATCCGTGGACCCGCTCTGCGAGTTGGACGCCGAGGTTCTCGCACATCTTGCGGCGCCCCGCGGTGTCCATCTTGATGGGGATGTCCGGGGTGAGCATGCCCCCCAGGGGGCCGCTGAAGAAGAGCGGGGTCTCCACCCCCAGCGCGCGCATCCGGGAACGGAAGGAGGCCGGGTAGTCCGGCGAGATCTCTGTGTTCTTCTCCCAGAGTCCTTCGGGGTGGGCTGCGAAGTTCACCAGCACCGCGGCGGGGGTCGAGTTTTCCCAACTGATCGCCAGGACGGTAACCCGGTCGAAGCGTCCGCCTCCCTTGCGGTGGTTGGTGACCCAGGTCTCCGGTGCGTCGAAAGCGCCCGCGGCGAGGGTGGCGGGTGCGGCCGCACCCGCCGCGCGATCCACAGCGTCCGCTATGGCCTCATGGAGGCGCTCCATGTAGACCGGGTCCACGCCGCTGCGGAAGGGGATACCCAGGGCACCCTTGCCCCACATGCCGATGGTGTCGGGGCCCGCATGGGTGTGGGTGCTGCAAACCATGACCCGCTCAGGGGGCAGCGCAGTCACCCGGGCCCGGATTGCATCCACGTCGGGGCGGAGGAGGCCGATGAGGTCCGCTGTGACCAGGGCCACCGCCTCGTCGCCACGGCGCAACACGAGAACCCCTGCTTCGAGGGGATGCAGGACCCCCGTGGCAGCGCGGTTCGGTGCGAAGCCGGCCAGGTAGACCGGACGGTCCAGCGTTGGTGTGATGTCAGCGGTAGCGGTCCCTGCCAGGAAGGGATTTTGCATGGTTCCTCCAGAACGACCCTGACCGTTCTTGGCCGAGGATCCCGGTAATTCTGGCGTTCGCGCCGGGTACCTGTCAAGACAACACCGCGCCGGGGATCCTGGAGATTGCCGCTGATGCTCCTTCGGGGTAACATATGCCCTGGAGAAACGGGCGGGATGGTTATGGAGAAGCGCGACAAACGTAACCCTCATAAACGGTGGGTCACGGGGGGGACTCGCATCCCGGCCCACGAGAAGCGGTACCACGAACGTCACGAACTGCGAGAGATGTTCCGTTGCTTCATCGGCGGTCAGAAGGTGCTGTCCCTGGCACTGGACCAGGGCGGCGGCGGTGCGTTCCTTACCATGAGCGTGCTCCCCCGCCCTGGAACGGTGATAGTTCTGGAGGTGGAGAACGATCTGAAGCAGCGCCAGGTTTTTCTGGTAGCCGAGGTGGCCCGGCGCCAGCTCCTTCCTGTAAAGGGCGTGGGGGTGCGCTGGCTGCGCGCAGTGGGCCTGGGCAGCGTGGATTCACTCCTGGCGTTCGTGGAGCACCACCTTCGCCTCCCCGTTGACAAGCTGCGAAACGGGGTCCGGCCCGGTGCGATGGCCGGGAAGCGTCCGATGATCGACTTCGAGGCCGGGGTCCTCCAGCTCATGAGCCGCGTCGCGCAGGGGGACGATTTGGCTGAGCTGATGCGCCGCGGGATAGCCGAGCCGCCGGTGCCGGGCGTGCCGCCGCCGATCCCCGAAGACACGGTGGAGGACCTCTTTGTGGAGGACGTTCCTCCAGAGATTACCGCAGGGCAGGGCATGGTCCGCCTGGATGCGAAGGTGCACTACCGCTTCGGTGGGCAGGCCCACAAGGGTGTTTTGCGCTTTGCATCTTCGTCGCATTTTGTCGTCGACAGCACCTTGCCCCTACCCGGCAGAGACGGACGCCTCTACGTGGAGTGGTCTGATCGAGATCGGGACGGAGTGGGGGAGGTTGTGCTACGCGGCGAGGTGGAGCACGAGGTCCTCTCCCCATCGGGCACTTGGCGAATCGAGGCGAGGATCACCGCTCTCTCAGAGGGCGGAAGGCCCGGCCTGTATAAGGAGTTCCTGCTCCGCTACGGCGATTGAGCCCCCCGTAGATTTCCGATATCACACAGTGTGTCAAAACCGTTTGCGCAGTGGGTCATCCTATGCTAACCCTTAGCCATGACACGTTGCGCAATGGGGAATGATCCCCATTCTATCCAGCCCGTTTCGTACACGCCTTCCAAGGAGGAGCCATGAGCAAAAGAATCAAGAAGGTTGCGGTTCTTGGTGCCGGCGTTATGGGCAGCGGAATCGCTGCACACTTCGCCAACGCGGGGTTGCCGGTCCTGCTGCTCGACATTGTCCCACCGTTTCTGAGCGAGGAGGAGAAGAAGATCCCGGCGAAGCGGAACATGTTCGCGGCCGGAGCCATGAAGAAGGCCCCCAAAGCGAAGCCGATCTCCGCGTTCTACAAGAAATCCTCAGCGGTCCTCGTAGAGATCGGGAACTTCGATGATGATCTGGTGAAGGTCAAGGATTGCGACTGGATCATCGAGGTCGTCAAGGAAGACCTGGCGATCAAGCAGGGCCTCTACGCCAAGCTCGACGAGGTGACCGGGCCCGACACGATCATCACGTCCAACACCTCCGGTCTGGCGATCAAGGACATGGTAGCGGGGCGCAGCGAGAAGTTCCGAAAGAACTTCTTCGTGACGCACTTCTTCAATCCGGTCCGCGTCATGAAGCTCCTTGAGCTCGTGGTGGGCGAGGACACGGATCCTGAGATCGTCGAGATGATCGCTCAATTCGGTGAGCATTACCTCGGCAAGGGCATCGTCTACGGGAAGGACACCCCCAATTTCATCGGCAACCGCCTGGGCATCCACGGCATCATGGTGGCGATCCAGGAGATGATGGCGATGGGCCTCACGATCGAGGACATCGACTCTGTCGCCGGCGTGCCCATGGGCCGCCCCCGGAGCGCCGCGTTCAAGACCGTGGACATGGTGGGTCTGGATACCTTCGCCAGCGTCTCGAACACCGTCTACGAAGGCTGCCCCGACGATGAGGAGCGGGAGGTCTTCAAGGTCCCGGCGTTCATCACGAAGATGATCGAGAAGGGCTGGATGGGCAACAAGGCCAGGGGCGGCTTCTACAAGAAGGGCAAGGACGATTCGGGCAAGCGTGTCCGCCTGGCCCTCGACTACGACACCTGCGAGTACCGCACCTCAGTGCGTCCCAAGTGGGCCTCGGTGAAGTCCACCAAGGGCATCGACGAGACCGGCCCGCGGATCAAGAAGCTCCTCGAGGGGGACGACAAGATCGCCCAGTTCGCCTGGAAGGTAACCGCCCGTTCCATGATCTACGCGATCACCCGCCTCGGCGAGATAGCGGACGACGTGGTCAACATGGACCGCTCGATGAAGTGGGGCTACAACTGGGAGCTTGGCCCGTTCGAGGTATGGGACGCGATCGGCGTCAAGGAGTCTGTCGAGCGCATGAAGGGCGACGGCTACGCTGTCCCCGCGAAGCTCGACGCGCTCTTCGAGAAGGGCGACGGCGTCTTCTACAAGGAGATCGGCGGCGTCTTGAACTTCTTCGACTTCGTCACCGAGGCCTACAAGCCGGTGCCGTGGAGCGAGAAGTGGCTCACCCTCGACACATACCGCAAGACCGGCAATGTCGTCGAGACCAACGACTCAGCGAGCCTGCATAACCTGGGCGACGGCATCCTCGGGCTCGAGATGCACTCCAAGATGAACGCTGTGGACGACAGCATGGTCCGCATGATGTGGGAGGGGCTGGACAAGCTCGAGTCGTCCGAGTGGAACGGCATGGTCATCTACAACGAGGGCCCGAACTTCTCGGTGGGCGCGAATCTCCTCCTGATCAACATGTTCGTCAACCAGAAGAAGTTCGGCGACATCGAGATGATCGTCGATCAGTTCCAGAAGGTGAACACCGCGCTGCACCGGGCACCGAAGCCCGTAATTGCCGCGCCGCACCAGATGGCCCTGGGCGGCGGCTGTGAGATCTGCCTCGGCGCTTCCCATATCCTGGCGCACGCCGAGTGGTACGTAGGCCTCGTGGAGGTCGGCGTGGGACTGATCCCCGGCGGCGGCGGCTGCAAGGAGATGCTGGTTCGTTGGATGGACCAGATCCCGCCCGGGGTGGACGTGAGCCCGCTCAAGTACGTCCAGAAGGTCTTTGAGTTTATCGGCATGGCAAAGGTCGCGCTGGGCGCGGGCGAAGCCGAGGAGATGCGGATTCTCCGCCCGGGCAAGGATCGTTTTGTTACCAGCCGGGACAACCAGCTCTACCACGCGAAGCAGCTTGCCCTGGGCCTCTACGAGGGGGGGTACACCCCTGAGGCGCCGCGTATCATCGAAGTGGTGGGCCGGGACGGTATCGCCAACATCGACGTCGGATTGTACTCCTTCGGCCTGTCCGGGTGGGTCTCCGAGTGGGACACTCACATCGCCAAGAAGTTGGCCTACGTGATCTGTGGCGGGGACGTGACACCGGGGACCAAGGTCCACGAAGATCGGATCATCGAGTTGGAGAAGGAGGCCTTCATGAGCCTCGTCGGCGAGCCCCTGACAAAGGCTCGTATCCAGCACATGCTCCTGAAAAACAAGCCTCTGCGGAACTAGGAGGAGAGACCATGAAAGAAGCTGTCATTGTAGGCGCTGTCCGGACCACCATCGGCCGGGCCAAGAGGGGCGTGCTGAACAACGTGCGCCCCGAGACGTTGGGCAAGATGGTAGTCGAGGAGCTCCTCCGGCGGATACCGGAGGTTGACCCGGAGACTATCGACGACGTAAACATCGGCTGCGCGATGCCCGAAGGTTCCATGGGAATGAACCTCGGTCGGGTCGTGGCCCTCATGGCCGGCCTCCCTACCCGGGTCCCCGGCCTCACCACCAACCGGTTCTGTTCCTCCGGCCTCCAGTCCATCGCGCAGGCAGTGCAGTCTGTGATGAGCGGCTGGCAGGACGTGATCATCGCTGGCGGAATCGAGAGCATGTCCTCGGTGCCAATGGGCGGGTTCAACTTTACCGCGGACCCGTGGGCAGCGAAGAACATGGTCGAGATCTACACCCCCATGGGCATCACAGCGGAGTTGGTGGCCGATAAGTACGGGGTCACCCGCGAGGACCAGGATCAGTACGCGTACGAATCCCAGATGAAGGCTGTCAAGGCCTGGAAGGACGGGAAGTACGATGCGGAGACTATCAAGGTCCCCTACGTGGACGCGGACGGGAACGAGAAGACCCTGGACATGGATGAGAACGTTCGCCCCGACACCACCGTCGAAGGCCTGGCGAAGCTGAAGCCGGTCTTCAAACTGGGCGGGTCGGTCACAGCGGGGAACTCCTCGCCGATGAATGACGGTGCGTCGGTGGTCATGGTCATGTCCCTGGACAAGGCCAAGGAGCTGGGGCTTGAGCCCTGGGCCTTCATGCGCAACTTCCAGGCAGAGGGCTGCCCGCCTGAACTCATGGGCCTCGGCCCCTCTGTGGCGATCCCGAAGCTCTGGAAGCGGTCGGGGATCAAGCAAGAGATCGGCCTGTACGAGATCAACGAGGCCTTCGCGTCTCAGGCCAAGTACTGCCGTGACGTCCTCGAGCTGGATCCGGCCAAGGTCAACATCAACGGCGGCGCCATCGCACTGGGCCACCCCCTTGGTTGCACCGGCGCCAAGTTGACCACCTCCATCCTCCACGAGATGCGCCGGACCGGCACCCGCTACGGCGTCGTGTCCATGTGCATCGGCGGTGGTATGGGCGCGGCCGGCCTCTTCGAGCTGGCGTAGACCTTGAGTTTACCCCGGCCATCGGCGGCCGGGGTGGCATCTTCGCTCGGCCTCCGTCCGTATTTTTACCGTATCTCGTCACTCTTGTCCGTCTGTTCTGCCTGGAGAATGGTCAAAGCCCTCCGCTACGGCTATCATGTGGGACGGTTTGACGGGGAATCAAGGGGAGACCATGGACATCGGAAAGAGCGTCGCCGTCTTTATCGTAATGGCGATGTCCGTTGTGTCGTTTGCATGTGGCAGCGGTACCAATCCCCTGCCCGCGCCGGACGTAGCGCCTGAGGATGGGGAAACTCACATCGGCCCTGGAGAGGTGGACGCGCCGACAGGCGACGTTCGGAGTGGCCCCTTCTGCACCGTCTCGTGGAGTTGGAAGTCCACCGGGGGCTCCGGCGCGACGAGCCACCTGGCCCGGGACAAATCCGGGCTCCTCTACGCGTCCTCGTACGCGAAGCTCTACGCACTGGGGGACGCTGGCAAGCAGGATTGGGTCTGGCCAGACGACGATGAAGACACGAGCCCCGTCGTCCCGGTTGATGCCCAACTCGGAACACCGTCCATCGGCCAGGAAGGCCGGATCTTCATGGGCACAACGGGGGAGACGGGCTGGCAGGACAACCCTGACCTTTTGCCGCCACAGGTCATCTGCCTCAACAAGGGCGGGAAAGGTCGCTGGGCCTTTAACGCTACGGGGTCGGTCCTGGCCGCACCCACGATCCTCCTGGACGGCGATATCATGGCCCTCACCGAAGACGGGACCCTCTACAAAATTCATGACTTCGGCCAGGACAAGGTCTTTCGTCGTTGGTCCCTCCCCGAGGATCCGGCCCCTGGCGTGCACGCGTTCGATCCTCTGCCTGGGACGCAGATCCTGGCGGACGAGCGAGACGGGGTGGAGCCCGCTGCCTGGGTCCTCGGGGTGGACTCCGTTTCCCTGGTGAGGTGGTGGACGGAGCCGTCCGGTGACACAGATATCGAGATCGGAGGGATCGTCTGGACCGTGCCCCTGCCCGCGGACATGGAGGCCACCTCCAACCCGATCCTCGATGCGGACGGCGTGTTTCACTTCGGCGCGGGCGTTCACCGACTGGGCGACGGGATCTATGAGAACATCACTATCCTCTCCCTGGACCGGGACGGGACCTGGGTCACCGGGGCCGAGGGCGTGCAGCCAGCCCTGGGCGCCACCGCGATCACCGGGCTCACCGAGGGCCTCGGAAACACCTGGCTCATCGGCACCAGCAATAACGGAGTCGCCATCCTCTTCGCCTCGACGGGGGAGGTCCTGGCCCGTCACTTCGAGAACTTCACCGACGTGCCCGCACCGGTGCAGACAGCGGACAAGCTGGTCTTCTCCTCGTCCCTCCCCCACTGGATTCATGTAATGGGTCTGGACGGGGAGGTGCTCTGGACCCTGGATCTTGAAGACTCCATCAGGGGCGTAACCGAGGCAACGCTGGCCCCGTCCTCGCCCCTGGTCGGGCCTGACGGGACCGTCTTTGTTCATGCGGGCAACTCCGTCGTGGCCCTCATCTGCACCGGTGCGCCGCCGGCAGCGGTGACCTGGCCCCGCCACGGCGGCAACGACCGAAATACCGGAAACCTGGCCCACAACCTCACGGACTGAACCAAACCATGACCGACACACCGACCTTCCTCGACAGCCTTGAGCATCGCCGGGTGCTGCTCTTCGACGGCGCCATGGGGACCATGCTCTACGCCAAGGGCGTCTACATCAACCAGTGCTACGATTCCATGAATCTCCACGCAGCACCACTCGTGCGCGAAGTACACCGGGGGTACGTGGACGCGGGCGCGGACGTCATCGAGACCAACACCTTTGGCGCCAACCGGGTGAAGCTCACAGCGCACGGTTTCGAAGCCGACCTCGAGAAAATCAACCGCCAGGGCGTGGTCCTGGCCCGGGAGGTTGCGGGGGACAACGTCTTTGTCGCAGGCGCCGTGGGTCCCCTGGGCCTCAAGATCGAGCCCTGGGGACCCACCTCTGTCGATGAAGCTCGGGAGGTTTTCACCGAGCAGGCGAGAGCCCTCGCTGCGGAGGGAGTGGATCTCTTCGTCCTGGAGACCTTCGGGGACTTGAACGAGATACACCAAGCCCTCACAGCGATTCGTGGGGTGTCGGAACTGCCCGTGGTGGCCCAGATGACCCTCCAGGAGGACGGGAATTCCCTCTACGGCACTCCTCCCGAACTCTTTGCCAAGCGCTTGGAAGAGTGGGGCGCGGACGTGGTGGGTGTCAACTGCAGCGTCGGGCCCAAGGTCGCATTCGACGCGGCGGAGCGGATCCTTCAGGTGACCTCCCTGCCCGTGGTGGCCCAGCCCAACGCGGGGAACCCCCAGAACATCGAGGGGCGGAACATCTACCTGGCCTCTCCGGAGTATTTCGAGGAGTTCGCCAAGCGCTTTCTCCTGGCCGGGGTCAGGGTGTTGGGCGGCTGCTGCGGGACCACGCCGGATCACGTGCGGGCCATGCGCAAGGCGATCAAGGCCGCCACGCCCGAGAGTCGTTGTCGGTCAGCGGTCCCTGCTGTGTCCGCTGACGCATCTGAAGACGAGCGCCCCGAGGTCCCCCTGGCGGAGCGCTCTCCCTTCGCAGCGAAGATAGCTGCGGGGGAGTTCGTGGTGAGCGTGGAGTTGGTCCCCCCGCGGGGGATCAAGGTCGGGCGGACCCTTGAGCGGGCCCAGCGTCTCAAGGAGGCCGGGGTGGACGCGATCAACATACCCGATGGTCCCCGGGCCTCCGCGCGAGTCGGACCCATGGCCATTGCCCTTCGGATCCAGCAGGAGGCCGGGGTGGAGGCCCTGCTGCACTACACCTGCCGTGACCGAAACCTGCTGGGGATGCAGTCGGATCTTCTGGGGGCCCACATCCTGGGCCTCCGTAACATGCTGCTGGTCACCGGGGATCCGCCCAAGATGGGAGACTACCCCGACGCTACCGCGGTCTTTGACGTGGACTCCATCGGTCTCGTTAACATGGTCACGCGCCTCAACCGGGGTCTGGACGTGGGGGGCAGCGGAATTCATGGGACCACAGCGTTCCTCGTGGGCGTGGGGGTCAACCCCGGCGCGGTCAACATGGAGCAGGAGTTGAACCGCTTCCGCTGGAAGGTGGACGCGGGCGCGCACTTCGCCATCACCCAGCCCGTATTCGACGTGCGCCTCCTTGAATCCTTCCTGGAGGAGTTGGAGCGCCGCAACCTGCGGATCCCGATTCTTGCGGGGATCTGGCCCCTGGTTTCATACCGAAACGCGCAGTTCATGAACAACGAGGTCCCCGGTGCCCAGGTGCCCCCGGAGATAATGGCCCGGATGCGGGAGGCAGGCTCTGGAGACCGGGCCAGGGCCGAGGGTCTGGAGATAGCCAGGGAGGTCTATCACCGTGTCCGTCCCCTGATTAACGGCGTACAGCTCGCAGCGCCGGGCGGCCGCCTTGAGGCGGCCCTGTCGATCATAGCGGAGGAAGGTTGATCCCCAAGGGGATGGGGGTTACACTCTTCCCGATCCATTAGAAGCGCATTTTTAATAGAGGAGGAAAGAGATGAGACGGATCGTAACTTTGACCTTTGCGTGTTCGTTGCTCGTTGCCAGCGCCCTGTTGGTGTCATGTGGCGATACCGGGAGCACCTCGGGCTGCACCGACGGCGCCAGCCTTGATTGCACCACCACCGACGGTACAGCGGGCACCAAAATCTGTGTTGCTGGTGCGTGGGCTGACTGTGTTGGATCCGTAACCTGTACAGATGGCCTCGCTGAGGCGTGCACCACGGCCTGCAACACAGCGGGCGTGAAGACCTGCACCGCCGGAGCCTGGGGTGTGTGCCTGTCCTCCGCACCGGAGCAGTGCAATGGCTTGGATGACGACTGCGACCAGTTGATAGATGAGGATCTCGGCGCGGTGGCCTGCAACTGCGGCGTTGCGGTGGGCACCAAGGCCTGCATAGACGGGGCCTTCACCCCCTGCTCCGCGGGCGACCCCTCCAACGAGGAACTCTGCAACAACCAGGACGACGACTGTGACGGCCAGGTTGACGAGGGCGTGACCAAGCCCTGCAACACCGACTGCGGCGACGGCGTCCAAACCTGTTACTACGGCGAGTGGGGCGAGTGCGACGCGCCGGCAGCGACCGAAGAGATTTGCGATGGCAAGGACAACGATTGTGACGACGAGATCGACGAGGGGCTAGGCGAGATCTCCTGCGGCCTCGGCGAGTGCGCGCACAGCGTTCCCGCCTGCGAGGGCGGCGTTGCCAGCGTCTGCGATGCCATGGAAGGTAAAACGGTTGAGATCTGCGACCAACTCGACAACGACTGCGACGGCGAGGTCGACGAGGGCGTGCTCGACTGCTGCGAGCCGGGCCAGATGGGCGAGTGCTCCTCCAACGAGGGCGAGTGCGAGAAGGGCACCTGGACTTGCCAGGACGACGGGAGCTGGAGCGAGTGCACCGGGGTCATCCCAATGGACGAGGTCTGTGACGACAAGGACAACGACTGCGACGGCGAGACCGACGAGGGCAACCCCGACGGCGGCGCTGTCTGTGGCTCCGCGGTGGGCGAGTGCGAAGAGGGCATTGAGACCTGCGTGGATGGCGACATCGTCTGCCAGGGAGAGAAGATCGCCTCGGCCGAGGTCTGCGATGGAGTTGACAATGACTGCAACGAAGCGATCGACGACGGCCTGCCCGAGGACCAGTTCGAGATCAACGAGGCCTGCGCGAACGGTTTTGAATTCCCCGATGACCTTCAGGAGGAAGCCGAGGAGCCCCTGAACTTCGGCGGTAACCTCTACAAGGTGGACGGGAGCGACGACCAGGACTGGTACAAGATCCACTTCAAGGAGGCCTCGGATATCATCCCACCATGCGGCTTCAACCTGGACGATATGTGCTACATGCTTGCGATTACCCTGGATGACGCCGAAGGCACGGACCAGGAGTTCTGCGTCAAGTTCGGCGACTGCGCAGAGCCCGACTTCGAGGACTGCGCCGGCCCCGGAGACAGCATCGACGTGGGCTGGGCCGGGACCTGGCTTCTCAGCGACGATCAGGATATTTATGTTCAGGTCAAGGGCGACCAGTCCTGCGAGCAGTACGCGGTCCAGATCACTCCGTACTCCGTCTGTCCGAACGAAGGCCTCTGCCCCTGGGAAGAGGGCTACGTGCCGCCAGCGGAGTAGAGCAGGTTCTCAGGACCCCGGGCCGCAATGGCCCGGGGCGCGTCTCCTCAAGAATCCCCAGACATATGCAACCTCGAAATTCTGCACAAAGGTTAAGTTTCGCCTGGCTGTCGGCGTCCGAGACGCTCCCGAATGCTCGACACCTTCGGTCGCGGCTCTGATTGGTTTTTTGGCAAATTCATGGCGTGGGCCGAAGGGTGACGCCGCGGTGGGCGGAGGCGTGGCG
>CAYOTU010000025.1:0-15844 GCA_964406905.1 uncultured Myxococcales bacterium
CCATCGCTCGGGGCAGGGAATCAACACGCGGGTCCGGTGTACGACGCCAGCCCGCAAGACCATCAGTCTACCTTCACCACGAAGAGCTCGTCCGTGTCGGACGGTGCGTCCGCTGCGACCTCTTCGACCTGCTCCACTACGGGTGCGGGCTCGGTCTTCGCTTCCTTTTTCTCGGCCCCGTCATCCGCGTGGAGGCTGGCCAGGAAGGGGGCGATGACCACGGCCACCACCGACATCAGCTTGATCAGGATGTTAAGGGACGGGCCTGCCGTGTCCTTGAAGGGGTCACCAACAGTGTCGCCCACCACGGCCGCCTTATGCGCAGGAGAGCCCTTGCCGCCATGCGCGCCGCCCTCAATGTACTTCTTTGCGTTATCCCACGCTCCGCCCGCGTTGGCCATGAACAGGGCCATGACAACGCCGGAGACGAGAACACCGGCCAGCAGCCCGCCAAGCATCTGTGGAGACACCAGGCCGACGACGACGGGGGTCAATACAGCGATGAGGCCGGGCGCTACCATCTGCTTGAGGGCAGCCGAGGTGGCGATGTCCACGCACTTACGATGGTCGGCCTTGGCCTTGCCCTCCATCAGACCCTTGATATCACGGAACTGCCGGCGGACCTCTTCGATCATAGCGAAGGCCGCGGTGCCCACAGCCTTCATGGCGAAGGACGAGAACAAGAAGGGCAGCATGGCGCCGAGGAGCAGGCCGGCCATGATCATCGGCTTCTGCACATCAAGGTCCATGGCTATTCCGCTGCCCTTGAACTTGATGGTGTAGGCCGAGAACAGCGCCAGGGCCGTGAGCGCGGCGGAGCCGATAGCGAAGCCCTTACCGATGGCCGCGGTGGTGTTGCCCACAGCGTCGAGGCTGTCGGTGCGCTGCCGCACCTCGGGTCCCAACTCGGCCATCTCCGCGATACCGCCGGCGTTGTCCGCAATGGGGCCGTACGCGTCGATCGCTAGCTGAATTCCGATGGTGGAGAGCATCCCGAGGGCCGAAATCGCGATGCCGTAGAGACCGGCGAACTCGTAGGCAGCAATGATGGCGATCGCGATGAAGACCACCGGAACCACTGTAGACTGCATACCCACAGCGAGACCGGAGATGAGGTTGGTGGCCGCGCCGGTCTCTGATTGCTTCGCTATGCCCCGGGCCGGGCCCTTCTTCTCGGAGGTGTAGTACTCGGTGGCCAGGCCCACCAGGGTCCCGGCCACGAGACCGCTCACCGCGGCCAGGAAGATGCCCATGTTTGCGGCGAATCCACCATCCGCAGCTTGCACCAACACGCCGTCAACGAAGCGATATCCATCGGGGACCATCCAGTAAACGATGCCCGCTGAACCCGCGGCCGCCAGGACCGCTGCGATCAGGGTACCCGTGTTGAGCGCTGCCTGGGGATCTCCCCCCTCCTTGGTTCTGACGAAGAAGGTGCCGATAATCGAGGCGCCGATACCCATTGCGGCGAGCATCAGGGGCAGGAAGATCAGGTTGAAGGGCTCTGCGCCAAGATTCAACGCGTACGCGCTGGCCCACCCCAGGAGCATCGCGGAGATCATGGCGCCGACGTAGGACTCGAAGAGGTCAGCGCCCATGCCCGCCACGTCGCCGACGTTGTCGCCGACGTTGTCAGCGATGACCGCGGGGTTCCGGGGATCGTCTTCGGGGATACCCACCTCGACCTTGCCGACGAGGTCAGCGCCTACGTCCGCTGCCTTGGTGTAGATGCCTCCGCCCACCCGGGCGAAGAGCGCGATGGAGCTGGCGCCCAGGCTGAAGCCGGCGAGGACGTTCAGGAGCTTCTCAGATTCGCCGAGCCCCTCGAAGGTCCCGCCGAGAACATCCTTATAGAAGAAGAAAAGCAAGGAGAGACCGAGGACGCCGAGGCCCGCTACGCTCATACCCATGACCGAGCCACCAACGAACGCAACCTTCAGGCCAGCGACCAGGGAGGTCCGGCAGGCCTGAGTAGTGCGGGTGTTGGCCTGGGTGGCCACCTTCATGCCGAAAAAGCCAGCGAGCGCAGAGAAAAAAGCGCCAACCAGGAAGGAAAGACCGATAAGCCAGTGGGAATTTTCGAGCGCCGCGTTGGCGCCTCCGAGGATCACCGCGACGATGATGGCAAAAATCGCAAGGATCTTGTACTCGCGTCCCAGGAAGGCCATGGCCCCCTCGGCGATGTCATTGCCGATCTCCTTCATGCGATCGTTACCCTGACTCTGCTTCATTATCCATTGCGCCCGTATAAGCGCAAAGATTAACGCCACAACTCCCGCACCCGCTGCTATAAACAGCGGCGTCGAGGAAAGATCAAGTCCGGTAGCCAACGTCAGCGTGCGGTAAGCCAGATCCATCTCGGTTCCTCCTTATATGGGACAGGCTCAATTGAACCTGTTCATGGCCTTCATAAAGCCGTCGTCCAGCCAGGCCGCCACAGCGGCGGCCGCGTCCCGAATCGCGTCCACAACGAGGACCTCGTCGTCCCCTGCGAAGCGCCCCAGGACGTGGGAGGTCTCGTCCCCCCATTCGGGGTGCCCGATCCCGATACGGATTCTCCGGAAATCCCGGGTGCCCAGGAGTTCGATGATGGAACGAATACCTCGGTGCCCGCCATCCCCACCCTTCAAGCGAAGCCGGAGCTGCCCGACGTCCAGATCCAGATCATCATAAATCACAAGGAGGTCCTCCAACGGGACCTTGTAAAAACCGACGGCCCGCTGGACAGCGCGCCCGCTCAGGTTCATCCAGGTCTGAGGCTTCAGCAACACCAGCCGATCACGGCCACGTCGCCAGATGGCCGTCCGAGAGAGGAACTTGTCCTCCCACGCCAGACCATATTCAGTTGCCAAATGGTCGAGAACCATGAAGCCGACATTATGCCTGGTTCCATGATACTCCCGGCCCGGATTCCCCAGGCCGACAACTACCTTCCAGCTCACTCGGTGGCTTCAGGCTTGGCCTCGGTCTCGGCGCCCTCGGCAGCGTCACCCTCCTCGCCTTCGCCCTCAGCTTCCTCTTCCTCTTCCTCTTCGGTGCCGCGAGGCATCTTCACGAGGACGACAGGGTAGCGTTCGCTGAAGATCGGCTTGACCCCATCGGCCCAAGACAGATCATCCACGTACGTGACTTCGCCGGTCATCATCGGACTGATGTCGATTTCAATCACGGACGGGAAATGCTCCGGCAGGGACTCGACCAGGATGTCGTAGGCCACCTGGAAGACACGACCGCCGAGCTTCTCCCCCTCAGCGGAACCGGAAAGGCGTACCGGCACCTTGGCCCGGATAGGCTTGGTCGGCGTGATAGCCTGGAGATCCACATGAATCAGGGTCTTCCGCACCGGGTGAGTCTGGAACTCCTTGATGAAGACCTTATGGGTCTTGTCACCGAGGACCAGCTCGAACTGGCGCCCCTCATTCTCCCGGATGACCATCGGGAGCATGTCCCTGGGATCCAGGGTGATGTTGATCGGCTCCTTAAGGCCGCCGCCGTACACCACGGCGGGGAGCCGCCCGGCATTACGGACCCGGGTTGCGGCCTCCTTACCGAAGTCCGTCCTGATCTCGCCGTGGAACTGCTTCAAATCCATCGTTCTCTTGCCTCCGTCCCTGTCCAAGCTGGGGCGCCAGGAATCGAACCTGGGATACAGGGACCAAAACCCCGTGTCATGCCACTTGACGACGCCCCATGAGGGCCTCGGCCCACAAACAGACCCGCATACAAACGGGTCAGGAAAATCGGATGTTTCACCTAGCATGAGGACCAGCCAATGTCAATAGCCTTTGGCCACGAGGTTTGCCGACTCATGTATGGAAACGCCGGTCCTTGCGGGCAAGGGCCGAACGTTCTAAGGTCTCTTCGATGCGTTGGTTCCTCACCATCTTCGCCCTGTTCCTGTCGACACCTGCCACGGGAGGGGTCATCCCCCTGCCGGAAGCTGACGTGGGTACGGTGATAGCGCGGGGGTTGGACGGAGTCGCTGCCAAGGGAGCGGACCGGGCGGTGCTCTTTCACGGGATCCTGGCCGAGGTGGATCCCAGCGGTCTGACCCGCACCACGGAGCATCGCATCGAGCGGGTCCTCACTGTCAAGGGTGCCCGGGAACTCGGGGTCCTGTGGCTAGGCTATGATCCTTCCAGTAACGAGATCGTGCCGGTTCGGGTGCGAGTGTTCCGCAAGGACGGGGATACGCTGGAGATCGATGTGGGTGATGCTCTCGACGTCCCCGCACCTCTCCACTACATCTACTGGCCCTTTCGGGCCCACGTGCTCCAACTCCCGCGTCTCCTCCCCGGGGACACGGTGGAGTGGATCCTGAAACGCAAGGGCTTCAGCATCGCATATCTCGATGATGAAGGACCGGGTGATGAGTTCTTCGTGCCGCCCCAGAGAGGACACTTCCACGACACGATCCTCTTCGCAGAGGACACCCCCCTGGTGGAAAAGGTCTACGACCTGCGCCTTCCCGCAGGCATGGATCTGACCTTCGGCACCTACGGCGGTCCCGTTGAGGTACGGCGAACGTTTCAGGAGGAAGGCGGCACCCGGTACGTATTCCGACGGCGCAGAGTGGCCGCACTCGCAACGGAGTCACGCGCACCCCAACACAGAGATACAGCCGCGAAGGTGGTACTCTCCACCCTCCCCGGCTGGCGAGAGAAGAGCGTCTGGTTCCACCAGATCAACGAGCCCATGTTTGCTCACGACGCGGCCCTGCGGGATGCGGCTGCTGAAATCGTCGAGGGGGCCCACACCGACGAGGAACGAATCCTCCGGCTCCTGCGCTGGACGGCCCGGGAGATCCGTTACAGCGGCCTCCAGGTGATCCGAGGCGAAGGCTACACCCTGCACCCGGGCCTCCTCACCTGGGAGCACCGGGCCGGCGTCTGCAAGGATATCGCGGGGATGCTCGTCACCCTGATGCGCGCCGCTGGTTTCAAGAAGACCTGGCCAGCGATGACCATGGCCGGTGCACAGGTCGCTGATGTCCCCGCTGACCAGTTCAACCACTGCGTCGTAGCGTGGGAGCGCACCGACGGCGACATGGTGATGCTGGATCCCACCTGGGCCCCATGGAGTCGCCATCCCTGGTCTTTAGCCGAGTCGGAACAGCAGTACCTGGTTGGTGCGCCGCTGGGGGATGTGCTCCGCACGACCCCGACCCTGGCGCCGTCCGACAACCGCGTCGACATCACCGTCGATTCCCGGCTCCGTGCCGACGGAACCCTGGAGTCCCGGGTGAAGGTACGGACGACGGGATACCTGGAGACAGCGGTCCGGCGGGGCATGGCGGGCGGCCCAGCGGCCCGGCGCAGTGACACCTTCGACGAGATCGCACGAACCATCTCTCCAGCAGCTCAGATCACCGAGACCCGGCACGTCCCGAAAAATCTCGAGGACCTGGACACGCCCCTGCGTGTCGAGGTCTCGATGGAGGTCCCGGACTGGGCCCAATCCACATCCGACGGGCACCTGACCTTTGTCCCGCCCGCGTTCCGGCATCCGGTGCGGAATCGGCGACTCTGGGAAAATCTCCTGATAAAGGGAGCAGCAAAGCGGACACGGGGCCTGTTCTTCATCTGCCCTAAGGAGATCAGTCTGCGGGGCGAGGTTCGGCTGCCCGGGCGGTACCGCCTCGCGGCCCCGGTCGAGGGCGCCACGATCTCGACTCCCCTCGGCGACGTGTCCTGGCAAATCCGCGTCGACGATGGAAATCGCCTTGTCACTGAGCAGCGGGCTGTGTTTCGGACCCGGCGCGTGGCTGTAGAAGAGCTCGCTGACTATGACCGCATGGTTTCCCCGCTCCAGGAGTTGGAGCAAACGCCCGTGATCCTGATCCCTGAAGAGGCGACGCGATGAGGATGCTCCTCCCTACTCTCCTGACACTGGTGCTTTCAGCGTCCGCCCCAGCGACAGCGGGCGAGCAGCCTGCCATGGTCCGGGACGCGCCGGACGCGGGGGACCTCCCCGGAGAGGATCAGGTCTTCCTGGAGAAGACCGTCGCCATCCGGGTCCTATCCGACGGGCGGCGATCGATCCGAGTCAAAACGGTGCGCAAGCTGTTCACCGACTACGCTGTGCGCCATCTCTCGGATCTCCGTATTCGCCACGACAAGGCAGCGACCAACCTCGTAATCCACGAACAATACGTCTGGACCCCCGACGGGCAGCGCTTGAACGCACCGGACTACGCGCTTAACGAGTCCCAGGCAGACGGGATCGGCCGGACAGTGGACTTCGCGTCCGTTGTGGAAATGGTCGCTACCCAAGTCGGCGCGCAGAGGGGCGCTGTCCTCGTCCTGGACTACGAGGTCACGGACCGCGCCCCCCCCAAGCCCCACGAACCACCCGCACTGGACCTGGACCTCCCGCTGGGCGAGGACGCGCGAATCCTGCGCCTCGATGTCTCCGTCTCGGCTCCGACGTCCCTACCCTTCCACGCGGCCATCGCACCGGCCGACGATCGAATTCGGCATCTAGAGCCCGAACTGCTCGCGTCCTACACGGTCCACCGCTGGACAGCGACCGACCTCCCCGCGTGGCGTCATGAGCCCGGCGGCAGCTACGTGACCCCGCGCTTGCTCGTCTCCAACTGGGAGGACTGGGCTGCGGCCCTGGAATCCATGGAGACCCGCGTCCGGGCAGCCTGGTCAGCGCGCGTCGACTGTGACCTCTCCTCCAAAATCCGGGAAAGCGCCGAAGGCCTGGGCTTCCCCCTGGCCTGGAACGCTGTACGGCAAGGACTTCGCCCCATTTCCAGACTCGGTCTTCGTCGCGGTCTGGCGCCGCGCCCCCCCTGCCGGGCCTGGGAGACGGGCTATGCCACCCCTTTGGAGGCAGCGCTGATCCTTGCCTCGTGCTCCGAGGCCTCCGAGGACGCAACGGTGACCCTGTACACTGGCAATCGGGCCCTCGTCTCAGAGGTCCCCGGCCTTGCCCAACTTCGGGAGATCCGGGTGGGACTCCGCGTGGCTGGCGCCACCGAGCCACTTATCATCGATCCGCTCCGAAGGACGGTCAGGGGAACCCTCCCCCGCATCAAGGGGACGGGCTCGGTCGAGATCCGGCTCTCCTCCCCGGCCTCTGAAGGCACTACGACTCTCACAATCGTCGAAGCGCGCTCACTGGACGACCCCTGCCGGTCTCTGAACGAGGAACGAACCTATACGGTGACAGCCGCGGGTGGACTCCGACTCACGCTCCGCCTCTCCCTGGCCAGGCGACCCGATGTCTGGCTGCGCCTCGCTGCTGCAAAGGATCTGAAGAAAGCAGTGGGCGCCGCGGTTACCCCCCTCCTCCCAGGGGGCAAGCTGGTGAGCTTCTCCGTGGGACAGCTCTCGGGCGACGAAGTCCGCTTGGACGCGGTGCTCGAGTCTGACCTCGGACCAGGCCCCTCGGCCCGGATCTCCCTTGGGCTGGTCTTTCCGCCGCCGGAGAACCTCGCCCCGCTTCTCTCCAGCATGGAGCGGACGACCCCTGCGGTCTTCCACGTCTGCACCTGGGCGGCCCAACGGCTGGAGTTCAAGGGACTCCGCGCCGCAGGCCTCCCCGGCCTCCGGCAGGACAAAACGCCTGAGATCCCCGCAGAGCGGCTTCCAAGTTACAGGGTCGAACCAGTACCAGGCGGGCTCCTGCGTGTCCTCCAAGCGGGCGAAGCCCTCATCGCCCCAGCGGTTATTCCCCGCCTCCAGGCGGTCATCGGAGCGTGGCTGCAGGACGAGGCAAGGACCTTCCTGCTCCTGCCACTGCCTTAGAAATAGGGAGAGAGCAGATGGAGATCGGTCCGTGGACAGTAGACTGGGTGGATTTCGGCAGCTTCAAGCTCGACGGCGGGGCCATGTTCGGGGTGGTGCCCAAGCCGCTATGGGACAGGCTGATCCCTGGAGACCAGGAGAACCGGATCACCCTCGGCCTCTGGGGCCTCGTGCTCCGGACCCGAGACCGATGTGTCCTGGTAGACGCTGGGGCCTGGGGCGGCTTTGGGGAAAAACTACGCCGGGTCTTCGCGTTCGACACGGATCGGGAGGGCTACGGCACCATCCCACTCCTGGATCCCGATGCGGTGACCGACGTGGTCCTGACCCACCTGCACTTCGACCACGCGGGCGGTGCGGTCCTGCCCGCAGCAGAGGGACCGCTGCCGACTTTTCCAAACGCGATCTACCACACCACCGGGACCCAACTCGCCTGGGCCCTGCACCCATCTGCCCGCGACAGGGCGAGCTACCCGACGGAGATGGTCCAGTGCATCCGTGACAACCCGCGCCTGAACACCTGGGAGGAGACCGAGGATCTCGGGGACGGTCTCTCTCTTCACGCTGTGGGCGGACACACACCGGGGATGACCCTGACCTTGATTCAGGACTCTAACGGGGCACTCCTGCACACAGCGGACATAACGCCCACCTCTCTTCACGTCCCGGTGCCATATGTCATGGCCTACGACCTGGAGCCCGTGGAGACGGTCAAGGTACGGCAGCGTTGGTACGCTGAGGCAGCGCACAGGGGCTGGATGCTCTTTTTCCAGCACGACCCCGAGCACCCCCTCTGGACCATCCGAAAGGACGAGAAGGGGCGCTACCTCCGGGACCAGCGAGTCGACCTTTGATGCGAAGGAGATGCACATGATTCGCTTGTTTCCCGCTATCGGTCTCGTCCTCGTCCTCGCCGCGTGCAGCGGTACGGGCGATGGAAATACTGACATCCAGCCACAGAAAGACACCCGGGCTGTGGACTCTGTGCAGGACACCGTACTGGACAGCCTGCCGGACACCCCTGGAGAGACACCGGACACACCCTCGGACACGCTTCCTGTGGCGCCGGAGACGACCCCGAAAACCGACACCACCGACACCACCGAGCCCCCGCCGGATACTGTCGAGGATACGTTGTCCGAGACAGCGTCCGACGCGTCTCTGCCGCCCGCGGTGCCCCTCTCAGGCTTCGGTGAGATTACGGGAGCGTGCGGCGTGTTGAGCCCCGCAGAGTTGACCGACGAGAGCCCGTATCTCTACGTCAATCACCTGGACCTGGGAGACAACCCCTACGACGACGAGGACCTGGAATTCCTGACAGCGGGCGGCCAGGAGATCTGGAGCGACGGAAACGCTGGGGGCAACTCGATCTACTCGGAGATGTTCGCGTACGAATTGCTGCACCGATGCGAACTTGCCATCCTGCTGAAGACAGAGACAGAGGTCGAGTACCAGGCCACGGCCAGCAAAATTACCGACCTCCTGGTGGAAATCGACGGAACCAAGATCGGGGTCTCAGTCACCCGGGCCGTGGGCTGGCCCAGGGACGCACCCTGGACCACGGACCAGGCCGTAGTGCTGCTGGAGAAAAAGTTCGAGGGGATCCTGAACTCCTCGGCCGCTGTAGCGCCAGACGACGCCTGGACAAAACAGATCCTCCACATCATCGCGTACGCTGATCAGCACGCAGATGCGATCCAGGCAGCCCTAGCCGAGGACATCGGCCCGAACCTCGCAGCAGACACCATCGTGATCGTCACCGTCAGCGACGGAGACGATGGCTTCCTGTACTAGGGGCATGGACCTCAGGGTTCCTTGCGTCGGACGGGCCGTGGCTGCCGCTGGCGGGCTGGGGAACAGAGCAATCCGGACAGGGTCCTGCCCGGAGGAAGGACTAGAAACCGTCGCCGTCTTCGCCGTAGCCGTAGCCCAGGCAGGCGATCGTGCACTCGTTCATGGTCTCGAAGATGCCGTCGCATGAGGGCATGGCCGGGTCGGAGCCGCAGCCGCAGCCGGAGATATAGACGCAGTCCTCGCCGTCAAAGCCGACGCCCATGAGCATCTCGCACATCCCGTAGGCGTAAGGATCGATCTCGATGCACTCGTATGGGTTGGGCTTGCAGACGTCCATGCACGCGTCATAGGTCGGGTAGAACTGATCGCAGTCGTCATAGCATGAGCAGCCCGAGAAGATCGCACAGTCCTCGCCATTCCACGCGAAGCCCAGGACCATGGCGCAGGGGCCGTAGCCCAGGGGGTCGAGGGCCTTGCACTCGTCGCTACCACCGGAGCAGTCCTCCGGGCAGTTGCAGATGTTCTCTCCGAGGCCGCAGAGGCCGTTGCCGCAGTAAGTGCATACGAACGCGTTGCCCACACCGCCGCACATGCCGGTCTCCTCGTCGTACCAGGCCTCCTGGATAGCGGTCAACCCTTCGCAGCAGCCCTGTATCGAGGGATCAAAGGTGGAAAAGCCCTCACCCTCGGGGACGCAGTCCGCGTCGCACTCACCCTCATACGCCACTGAAATGCTGCTTGAAAAAGCGATGCACTCGTTCGCGTAGGTATTACCGTCGCAGCCGCAGACCGGGGCCCAGAGGTAGGGACAGATTTCGGGGATATCCGTGCAGATGCCTGTCTCCACCGCACAGCCGGGGAAGTTGCAGAACTGACCGGCGAGGCACATATCGTTGCCCCAGCAATACTGGTTTCCGCAGTTCGGAATCTCCACGTAGACGCACTGGCCGTCCTCGCAGTATGCCTTAACGCAGGGGTCCCATACCGCACAGTCCGCGTCGGTGTAGCACTCCACCGGCTCGTCGCACGCGCCGTCGTAGTCCTTCGAGACGCCGCTCACCCACATGCTGCATTCGTTGGGGTATGTCTCCCCGTCGCAGCCGCAGACCGGAGCCCAGAGGAGGGGACAAATATTCGGATACGGCGTGCAGATCCCCATCCCGCCGTCCATGTCACAGGTGCCGTCGGGGAAGAGGCAAAACTCGTCGTCAGCGCATCCGGGGAGCCCGGGGAAGGGGCCGCAGGGCTGGCCGCAGTCCTCGTCGATCTCGCCGTCGCAGTCATTGTCGATGTTGTCGCCGCAAATCTCATAGGGCAGACAGACCGGCATGCACTCGTAAACCTCCTCCGGGATGAAGCCGCAGTGCTCAACGCAGGAGCCGGCCTCGCAGGCCCAGAAATTGCCGCAGCCCATGCACAGGAGCGGGCAGGGTTGGGAGAACTCGTCGCCGTAGATGTCGTAGCAGTCACAGACATCGCTGCACTCGGGGGGCTCGAAGGGCATGCAGCAAACCGTGCCGCCGTCGCAACCGCCGAGGTCTACTTCCGCGGAGCCCGGGGGGCAACCGTCGAAGGTGCCGTCCTCGCTTATCAAGGAGCAGAAGCCGCCCGCGTCTACGCAGGGGTTATCATCCAGGCAAGCGGCCTCGCAGGCATCCTTGGTCCCGAAGACGCCGCAGGTATCGCCGTCGGGGCAGCCGCAGCCCGAGATCCCGACACACGCACCGTTCTGGAAGCCCCAGCCCATGAACATGTCACAGGGGCCGAAGTCCACGCCGGTGAGATCCTGGCACTCCGTGGTGCCACAGCCCTCGTCCACCATGCCGTCGCAGTTGTTGTCCAGGCCGTCGTAGCAGACCTCCTGCGCACCGGGGTGGATCGAGGAATCGGTGTCGTCGCAGTCCCCCTCCTCAGAGGTCCAGCCGTCGCCGTCCTTGTCCAAGGGGCCGTCGCAGGCACCCTCGTAGGCCAGGGACTGGCTCGCAGCCTGGAGGAAGCAGATGTTGCTGTAGGTCACGCCGTCACAGCCGCAGACCGGGCTGTAGTACATGGCGCAGGCATCGGGGATGTCCACGCAGGTGCCGGTCTCCGCATAGCAACCCGGGAAATTGCAGTACTGGCCATCACCGCACATCCAGTCGCTCCAGCACCAGTCAGGGTTGCAATCCGGGTTGTCCTCGTACACGCACTGCCCGTTCATGCAGTAGTCGAAGGTGCACTCGTCACCGTCGTCGCAGTCCGCGGCGCTCTCGCATAAGGGCGGGTCTGACTTGAAGCAGCAGATTGCGTCGTCGCCACAGCCGGGCAGGTCCACCTCGGCCATGCCATCGGGGCACCAGCCCCACTCGTCGCCGGGCTCATCCCAGTAGATCGGGATGCACTCGCCGCCCGCCTCCTCGCAGAGGTTCTCTGGATTACCGGGGACGCAGACGCCCTCGCACCAGCCGTTGCCACAGTAGATCTCGCAGGTCTCACCCAGGGGGCAATCAGCGTCAGACTCGCAGCCCGTCATGCAGCCGTCGTCCACGATGCCGTTGCAGTCGTCGTCGAGACCGTTGCCGCAGATCTCCTCGGGCAGGCAGAGGCCGTTCAAGCACTCCAGATACGCGTCGGTCTCGAGCCAGGCGCAGCCGCCGTCGGGGCCGAAGTTGCCGCAGACCGAGAGTTTCAGGCACTCGTACTCTGGCAACCACTGGCAATCAGAGTCCATCTCCTCGGACGCGCAGATCTCGCCGCTGCAGCCCGTGGGGAAACACTCGACTCCGCAGCCATCGTCGATCATACCATTGCAGTCGTTGTCCTTGTTGTCGCCGCAGATCTCGACCGCAGCCGGGTTGATCTCCGCGTCCGTGTCATCACAGTCGCCCTCAGCGGGGGTGAAACCGTCCCCGTCCAGGTCCTGCTCCGCGCATTCGGGATCCAGCGCGCCGCCCACGCAAACTCCGGCCAGGCAGAAGTCGTCGAGGGTACACTCGTCACCGTCGTCGCAAGGGGTACCGTCCGGATCGCCCTCGCAGCCGGTGGGAATGCAGTTGGGATCGGTCACGCCGCCGACGCACTCGCCATCCTCGCATTGGTCGTCGAGGGTACAGGGGTCACCATCCGAGCAGGGTAGCCCGTCCGGGACGGTGCCCGTGACGCATTCGCCGTCGATGCAGGCGGAAAAGGCGCAGGCAGCCTCGGGGTAAACGCAGTCAGCGTCATCGACGCACTCGATGCAGACGTTCATCGCCTCGTCGCAGTGCCCGCCGTCGCCACAGTCTGCGTCTTCGAGGCACTCCACGCAGAGATTGAGTGCGGAGTCGCAGACCAAGTCGCCAGCGCAGTCCGCGTCGGCCAGGCATCCCACGCATTGGTGCGCCTCACCGTCGCATTTCTTGCCCAGGGGACAGTCGCCGTCCAGGAGACACTCGACGCACTTGAAGGTCGCTGGGTCGCAGACCCCTCCGTCCACGCAGTCAGCGTCGGTTGTGCAAAGGTTGGGGGTTGGGGTCTGGCCGCTCCCGAAATCGCAGCCCGTAGCGACGGTTGCGACCATCAATATCAATGCCGCCAGGGTCGTCCATCGGTGTCCGTTCATCTCGTCCTCCTCGTATATTTTCGACATCAAATCTCGTGTCATCATCGGAACCCTTGCGCCGGAAAGACGCGCCGGTCGAACAAAATCATTCTTCCTGCACATCTCCGCGGTCGCTGCTGTCCTGAACATCTCCGCCGTCTGACTCCGGAGGCGGCAGGCAAACGCCAGTGAGAAGGTTGCAGACCCCCGAAACGCACTGGTAGTGCCCCTTGCAGCCCAGGCAGACGTGGTTCAGCGCGTGACAGAGCCCGGTGTCACAATCCGTGTCCGTACGGCAGTCCACGCAGGTGTGAGACTGGCTCAGGCAGACCCCCCTGGAGCAATGTTCGTCCGCCAGGCAACCGATACATACGTGGAAATCAGGATGACAGACCCCGATGTCGCAATGCGCGTCAGAGAGGCAACTCACGCAGTAGCCACCCCCCTCGATACAGTACCCCCCCATGGGACAATCATCGTCGGTATCGCAGAGAGGCGCGCCGGGCCCCTGGCACTGTCCGCTCCGGCACTCCATGCCGCCGGGGCAGGGATGTTGCAGGTCACAGGCCTTCCCCGCCAGGGACTCGGTCCCCACGCAGCCGGCCACCATGACGACGAAGAGAAGCAAGGGCTGTAACGCGAGGTGATGAGTCCTGCGGATCATTTTAGAAAGTCCGCTCCAGCCAGACGCTGCCCAGGCCGGGCCGAAGCGCTGTCTTTCCCTTGTCGAGGAACGGCACGATCCGGCGCTCCTCCCAGCGATCGTCAAGGATGAAGACCAGGGCCCCGGCGACAGCGGCCGCGCCGCCAACGCCATAGAGGATCCCCGCTGCCAGGTTGTGGTGCTCGACCTCACGGTTATACCGATCCACGTCGTTTGCAAAAGTCGCATCGCGGGCTGCGGCCCCGGCATGGCGGGCCTCGAAGTGGAAAACCGTGGCGATGCTCGTGGCCAGAATCCCCGTGGTGACAGCACCCCAGCCCCAGCCGTTGGTGTACCAGGGATGACAGATGCGTCGGGAAAAAACCAGGCTCTCAGCATAGGTCCCGTCCAGGTACTCCTCTGCGAAGCCGCTGCCGAAGGGGATCTGGAAAAGATGGCGCCGCAGGTAGCTGTCCACGCCCTTGGCGGAGACGTGGACCCGCTCCGACGCTGGCTGCTCGGACAGGAGGAATTCCTCGTCTGCACCGGCCTCGACCCGAATCTCCCTCTCCCCGATACGGAACCACCAGGTGCCGGCCCGGGGGAGGTGCACCAACGGCGCAAAGCCCTCCTCAAGGTTGAGGTCAGCGTAGCGGACCAACTCGTCGTCGGTGAGGATAACTCGTCGAGCGCCTTCCGTGTCCACACGTACCCGCGTGTGGGCACGAGCGTCAGCGTAATCGATGACGGGGAAATCAGGCTCACCCAGGGGCGGCCGGATGTAGGGGGTCAGGCGGTATACGGGGTTCGTCACCGCCGCGTTGGCCGCAGCCACGAACGCTGCCAATTCCGAGAAGAGGACCTTCCCGTCGCCGTCCAAGTCAGCACCTCCCAGGAGACCCGAGCGCACCTGGTGGCTAAAGATACCCGAGAGATAACGGCCCCACTCCCGGACCTCCCCCGCTGAGGAGGCCGCCAGGATCAGGCCCACGTGATCGTAATCCTCCATGCGCAGGGTCGAGGGGCCGGCAGGCCGTCGCTTCGCCACGCCGCGTGCACTCACCAGAAAGCCAGCGTTACACGCGTCCACCATCAAGATCACACGGCAAATCCCCGCGGTGGGCTCCACCAGGCGATGGAAGAGATCCCGGAGGGTGAGCCGACCGTCCTCAAGGTGCAGGTAGCCGCGCCCCTCCGCATCGTAATTCCCATGGCCCGAGTAGACGAAGTACAAGGTCACGTCCTCGCCCTCGCCAGCCCGGCGGCCCGCCTCTGCGACGAGCGCGTCTATGGCCTCCAGCACCACGACCCGTGTAGGTGCGGCCCATGCCAGGTCCGGACACTGGGCCTCGGTCTCAGCGTCCGGGCGCAGGAGCACTTGGACATCATCGGACACCAGGCCCAGGAGGCCTGCGGTCCGCAGCGCGTCATCGTCCGCGTAGCGCAGGGGTTCCAGGTCCGGGT
The DNA here is from genome assembly GCA_964406905.1 of uncultured Myxococcales bacterium. GTDB lineage: Bacteria > Myxococcota_A > UBA9042 > CAIXZC01 > CAIXZC01 > CAZNWW01. The sequence continues at coordinate 15,218 of CAYOTU010000025.1, forward strand.
CCAGGGCCTGGTTGCTCCCCACCACCAAAGCCAGGTGCGTCGCGGCCGCGGCGGACGGTGCGACACCCCCGATCAGGAGGACGACGGCGGCGAGGGCTCCAAAAGTCGGTCTCATGGCCGCCTCCCGCAGTCATCGAGGATCTCGATCTCCTCCACCAGCACGCGGATCGTACCCGCGTCCAGGGCCGCACCAGCGGCCACGGCGTGCGACGTAACGTCGTCGCCTTCCGCAGCGGCCCACGCAGCCTCGAGCCGCTGGAAAGAGATCGGCTCCTCGCTCAGTATACAGACAACGGACAAGGGACCCGACTCGTGGGTCCCGTTCGTCTCGATCTCAAAGGGCACCATCCAGGTCAGTGCGGGGACATCGGGGAGAGCCGGGCTCCCTGAATCCCGGGGCACCGGGGCATACCAAATCGGGTCGTCGAGGTCCTGGACACCGAAAAGCGCGTAGTGCGCAACGCCCTCATCTCTGACAGAGAGGTAGAACCGCAGCGCGTCCGTGGGGCAGAGACCGTCCTCGTGCAGGACTTCGTATTCGCTGCCACGAAGATCCACGCCGGAGATCCCGAGGCCGGCAAAAGGAAGTTCATCCAACTCGCCCCTGACCGCCACGTGCTCGGTCGG
>CAYOTU010000026.1:0-15767 GCA_964406905.1 uncultured Myxococcales bacterium
CTGCTGCCTTTACATCCGGACCGGCGTCGCGAGGCAGCGCAGCGGGCAGCGCGGGTCCAGGCGGCCCTGCCCGCTCCCTTCTTGCCACTCCTGCCTCCGCCCCCTTTAGTCCGCCGGATCCTCCCGGAGACAGTGCCGGTGATCCACCGGGTCACCGAACCCCTCTGGCATAATCCCGTGGTCCTTCTCCTCGTGGTGGGTCTCCTGGCCCTGGACTGGGCCCTCCGCCGCAAGTACGGCATGCTGTGATTCCCATGGACCGAAGCTTTCACCGCCGCGACCTCTCCCTGCTGCCTGACGAGCCTGGGGTCTACGTGATGAAAGACGCTACTGAACGGGTACTCTATGTGGGCAAGGCCACGAGCCTGCGCAGCAGGGTGCGGTCCTACTTCGGGGGCTCGGATCCACGTGCGTTCGTGGCCAGACTCGACGACGAGGTGGACCGGATCGACGTGATCGTTACCCCGACGCCACGGGACGCACTGGTACTGGAGATGAACCTGATCCGGCGCCTGGGCCCTCGCTATAACGTGGACCTCAGGGACGACAAGAACCACTCGTGGATCCGCATCGACAGTCGCCATTCCTTCCCCCGACTGGAGCGGGTGCGGCGCCGAGCCAGGGACGGCGCTGTCTACCTGGGGCCCTACCTCAGTGCGGCCGCGATCAAGGCCTACGTTGCGTTCCTGTCCCGGACCCTCCGGCTCCGGGTCTGTGCGGATCGGGCCTTCGCCAACCGCACACGCCCCTGCCTCCAGCACCAGATGGGGCGCTGCATGGCCCCCTGTGTCTTCCCGGATGTGGCGCAGGAGTATGGCGACGCGATGGACATGGCCCTGGACCTGCTAAAAAAAAAGGACCGGGGAGTGGCCGCGCGGGTGGAGGACCGTATGCGGGTCGCGGCCGGGGACCAGCGCTACGAGGACGCTGCCCGGTATCGAGATCTGCTCAGGAGCCTCGGCGGGATCTGGGCGCGGCCCGAGACCGTGGGTTCCCACGGGTTCGCGGGGGACGTGTTCTCGGGCCACGAGAGCGACGGTGGCGTCGTGGTCCAGATCCTTCACGTACAAGAGGGCAAGGTGGTCGGCTCCTACCAGCGGCTCAAGCCGGGCCCCCACCCGCCCCTGGAGGAGGCCCTGTCGTCATTCATCCTCCAGTTCTATGACCTGCTTCGGCCCCCAGACGAGGTCCTGGCGCCCCTCCCAGCGGACGCGTTGGCGCTTCTGGCCGAGGCCCTCTCCGAGGACCGCCGGGTACACGCTCGCCACCCGCAGCGGGGCCCCAAAAAGGTCCTCCTGGATATGGCCACGCGCAACGCTGAGGTGGCCTGGGAGCGCTGGCAGATGGGGCGCCGAACAGCGAACGCGGCCATGGACCAACTCCGCCATGTCCTGGACCTGCCTGCTGGCCTGCGCCGGATCGAGTGCTTCGACATCTCGTCTTTCCAGGCGCAGGACGCGGTGGGCTCCATGTCCGTTGCGGTGGACGGTGCGCTCACCGCGGCAGAGTATCGGGTCTGGCACGTCCGCGGCGACGCGGCGGACGATTTCTCGATGATCCGAGAGGTCATCGCCCGTCGCCTGGCGCGAATCGAAGACGGAGACGAACCGAGGCTCCTGCTTATAGACGGCGGCCGGGCCCATCTGGCGCAGGTCCAGCCTCTGGTCAGTGACCGTGTCGACGCGGCCCTTCACGTAGCGGCGATAGCGAAGGCGCGCCCCGAGCAGGGCCTCCCCGAGGACCGGGTTTTTCGTGCCGGCTCCCGTACGCCCGTGCCCATTCCCCACGATAGCCCTGCGTTTCTCCTCCTGGCCCGTCTGAGGGACGAGGCCCACCGCTTCGGCGTCAAGCACCACCGTAAGCGCCGCAAAACCCGCACCCTCGCCTCGGTCCTCACCGAGGTCCCCGGCATCGGCCCAGCGCGGCGCAAGGCCCTCCTTAGAGCGTTTGGGTCTGTCAAAGCTATCCGTTGCGCCACCCCCGCTGAGATCAAGGCCCGCGCCGGTTTGCCTTTGGAGTTGGCAGAAGCCTTGTCTAATCATCTGGTTGACGGTATACTGATTAACGAATTTGTGCGTTGAGGGAGGGGGAACACGATGCGCTTCAGCCGGTTGTTTACCACGGTACTTGTGGCCCTGGCCCTCACCTCATGCGGGACCGACACCACCGTTCAGTACGATTGGGACGACGTGGTGGGATCCGAGGGCGTTCAGCCCGGGGATGACGGCTGGAACCCCGGCTGGGACACGATGTGGCCCGAGATCCCCTGGAAGGAGCAGGGCGGCGACGAGTTCGGCCGGTACCAGATCATCATCCTCGACGACACGACGTCCCCTCTCGGGATGCTCGTGAATGAGCATCGGACCATCACCGCCAAGGTCCTGGACTACAAGCTCCAGAAGCCGGCTGCCTTCTACCCCGTGGTCTACGAGATCGTAGCCAGTGAGCCCGAATGCAGCGCGGACTCCTGCGGGCACTTCCTGGTCAAGGAGGGAATGACCAACGAGGACGGCATCGTCCAGGTTACCTTTGAGGCTGGTGAGGTTCCGGACCGCCTGTACGACGTAGCGCTCTCCGGGGAGAACGCACTGGGCGACGACTGGCAGATCCACGTCAGCCCCGTCCCCACGGGCACCATCAAGATCAACTTGGTCTACGAGGGCCCCGTACCGATCCACGCGATCAACGTGCGCCTCATGCACGGGTCTTTCTCCTGCCAGCAGTTCAACCCGGTCTACCCGTGGATCGACGATCTGGACCACCAGAATACCGTCGCGGGGATCGGCTCCACGCTGACCTGGGAGGGCTTGTCCCTCGGGGAGACCTATCTGGTCTTCGCCACGGCCATGGGGCCCTCGGAGCATCTCACAGCGAAGGGCTGCGTAGATGCGATCCACCTGATCCCCGCTTACGACGGGGTCACGGACGTCACCCTCGAGTTGAACGTCGTCACCCTGAACCCCGCAGGGACCTACGACGCGACCAGCACCTTTGACTTCACCGACGCGATCCCCGGCCAGGTGGGAGAGGTCATCAACTTCGTGGTTGACCTGTTCTACAACCCGGGCGGGTTCATCATCGACATGGTCAAGACGCTGGTGTCCCAGTACATCGGGTCCTGGGTCACGGACCTCGCGTTTGGCCTCTTCGAGGACGCGCTGGCCGACCTGATCTCCGACTGGCTCATCAACAATTCGCCCGGGTTCATCCAGGACTTCTTCGTCGTCGGCCAGGACCTGGTCCAGATCGTGAAAGCGTTGACGCTTACGTCGGAGCTGAAGATCTCGAAGCTGTCCAACGACTACTACATCCAGGGGATCCAATCGTGGCAAGGCGCGATCCTCTACTGGAAGCTCGGCTGCGCCAAGGAGGACGAGCCCGACTACGATCCCGAGTGCGGTGCGATCCCCTTCAGCCTCACGGACATGTCGGAGTCCGACGTCCCCCTGGACCTGATCACCGGTCAGTTCACCGGGATGATCGCGAACTTCGACAACCTGATCGTCGACACCCACTACATCTACCTGAACTACGGGAAGCTGATCCTCTTCGTGATCAACGAGGTCCTTCTGCCCGCAATCTCGGACTACAACAGCATTGAGGACCTGATCTATTCGGTCATCGACTGCGAGGGCATAGCGAACGGTTTAGCTGGGAGCATCCTCAGTGCAATCGGCATCGACGAGGATGACGTGGAGGGCTTCTGTCTCTCCGCGGTCGGCCTCATCGTCAGCCCCATCGAGGAGGTGATCGGCAGCCTTAAGATGGACTCCCAGCTCCGAATCCACGGCAAGGCCACTCTCCTTGATGACGACGACGACCTCTACGTGGATTACCTGATCAACGGCCTGTGGTGGGGCCACGTGGAGATCCAGAGCGAGGAAGGGTCCGAGTTCGAGGGCGTCTGGGATGCTGTGAAGGCCGCGTATCCCGGGAACTGATTCTGCTTTCCTGTGGGGCCGGATTCGGGTATAATTAGCGCCATGCGTAATTTCAAAAAAACGCGTCTGCGGGCATGGATATGGTTCGGGGCGGTGTTCCTGGTGGCTGGCGGCCTGGCCCGCTGCGGGCCAGTGGGCCGCTTGGAGCCAGCGGTGGGGGATCGGCCTGAGATGGTGGATCGGATCACCGGAGCGTGGAAGGAGGCCGAGACCCTCGCCGAAGTCCGCAAGCTGGCCGCCGCCTTTGTCCGCGCGTGGAAGAACGGGGAGCACGAGGCAGCCTGGGCGCTGCTGTCGCCACCCTGGAGATCCCGCTACGAAGCCATCGCCGGAGAACGGGACGCTGCCGCGATTTTCGCGAAGAGCCGAGTGCCGCGGGCCGAAGGAGAGGAGCCCTGGGATCCGGTGGTGACCCTCTTCGGGGAACGCCTGATGTACATGAGCCTGCCTTCGCAGGAGATGGGGGTCAAGGAGACCCCGGGGCGCCTTCTAGTATACGCTGTACAGGACGACGGGACCTGGCGGGCCTTTCGGGCCGTGACCTTAGCGGGGACTCTATACCTGGAGCCCATCGGGGTGCTGGAGTGAGGAAAACGGAGACCACATGGCCCGATTGATCATCTCGTCGCCGGACGCTTCGCGTCGCGAGGTGGACCTCACCGGGGCCGTGGGCCTGGGGCGCCACCCGGCCCAGGACATCCAGGTACTGGATCGCTTGGTGTCCAAGTCCCATGCCCGCATTGAGCAGCAAGACGGAGCCTTCGTCCTGCAAGACCTGGCCAGCCGGAACGGGACCTTCCTCAACAGCGAGCTTTTGACTGAGCCTCGGACCCTCGAAGACGGCGACGTAATCATGATCGGTGCGACCCGTCTCGTGTTCGAGGGCCCCGAGGGCGCGGTCGACGCCACCGGCCAAGTGGAGCTGTCCGATCATTCCGTCACCTCAGCGGTCCGCTCGACCCTGGACTCCACTTCCGCAATGGAATTCGAGGCAGCAGATGACATCGACGATATACCTACCCTGCGCCGGGACTACGAGAAGCTGCGAATGGCCCACATATTCCGCCGGGAGTTGGCCCTCGAGATGGACCTCGATGTCCTCCTGGACCGCACCCTCGAGCTGATCTTCGAGCTGTTCCCCGGGGTGGGGCGAGGGATCGTCCTCCTCCTCGATACGGCCACGGATCAGCTCAAGATCAGTAAGGTCAAAACCCGGAAGAAGTCCTTCAGGGACGAGAAGGTCCTCCTCTCCAACACCATCATCCAGGAGGTCCTCCGGGACCGGAAGGCGGTGCTCTCCTCCGACGCGCTCATGGACTCCCGCTTCGACCAGGCCAAGTCGATCATTCTCCAGGGAATCCGCTCCACCATGACGGTTCCCATGGTCGGCTACGACGGCCGGGTCGTGGGGATCCTCCACCTGGACTCCTCGGAGACAGCAGGGGTCTTCGGAGACCGGGACTTGAGCGTGGTCCAGTCCTTCGCCACTCAGGTGGCCATGTCCATCGAGAACGTCTTCCTCTCCCGGGTGATCAAGGCTGAGGCCGAGAATCGGAACCGACTCCAGCGGTTCCTGTCCCCCAACCTGGTTGAAAAGGTGCTCTCCGGGGATATGGTCATCGAAAAGGGCGGCGAGATGAAGCAGGTCTCGATCCTCTTTTCGGACATCCGGAAGTTCACGCCCCTCTCCGAGCGCCACGAGGCCCAGGCAATCGTCGGACTCCTCAACGACTACTTCGAGGCCATGGTGGAGATCATCTTCCAGCACCAGGGCACCCTCGACAAATTCGTGGGGGACGAGATCATGGCCCTCTGGGGCGCGCCTGTCTCCACCCCCGAGGATCCGGTCATGGCCGTGGGGGCAGCGGTGCGGATGCAGCGGTGCCTGAAAACTATCAATAAGAGCTTCAAGGAAGATATGGGCGAGGAACTCAATGTGGGGATCGGCATCGACACAGGCCGGGTGGTGGCGGGCCTCATGGGCTCGTCTCTCACCATGTCCTACACGGTGATCGGCCAGTACGTAAACCGGGCCTCGCGTCTCTGCTCTGCAGCGAAAGCCGGGGAGGTCCTGATCTCCGAGGACACCTGGCGCCAGGTCAAGGACCACGTGGTATGCGAGTCCGTGGAGCCCCTCGTTCTCAAGGGGATCTCCAAGCCCGTCCCCACTTGGCGAGTAACAGACGTCAGGTAGCCGACGCTCCCTCACGGTCACGGCTCGGAAACATCGGCCGGGTAGATCCTCACCGGCGTTTTCAGGTCCTTTACATAGATGGTCCATTTCCACCCGTTGTCTCGCACCAGCACCGGAGACCGCCCTGCTGACTTTGGGTCATGCCCGGTTTCAGCATAGTAACTCTTGCCACCGTGGAGATACTGTGCTCAAATGACGCCATGAATGCCTCACTACAAAAAAAGATCGGCCGAGAGGAGTTCGACTACTCGGCTCTCATGGCCACTTTATCGGGCTACGCCAAGCCCCACGACAAGATCACCTCGCTGCTGAGGGGAGGGGAAATTGTCCGCGTGAAGAAGGGCCTGTACGTCTTCGGAGAAGACTACCGTAGGCGCCCCTACTCCCGCGAATTCCTCGCCAACCTCGTCTACGGCCCCTCCTTCGTCTCCCTCGACTACGCCCTCTCCTACCACGGCCTTATCCCCGAGAGAGTGGAGCAAGTAACCTCGGTGACTTCAGGGCGCGCTAGGAAGTTCGACACCCCCGTTGGCACCTTCATCTACCGCCCGGTCCCTGTGGATTCCTTCCACTTTGGCATGCAGCGCGTTGAGAGGGGGGATGTCTCCTTCCTCATCGCTTCGCCGGAGAGAGCGCTGGCTGACAAGGTGAGGGAAGACAGAACGGCGAGGATTCGATCCCTCGGTGATGCAGAACAGTATCTCTTCGAGGATCTCAGGATCAACAGGGAAACCTTTCGGGAGCTGAGCCATGACTCGCTTCGGGAGATAGGCGAAGCCCTTGGCTCCCGTAAGGCGCTCTTCTGCGTCAACCTGTTGCGCAAGATGGGGAGAAAACTATGAACCCGGCGCTACAGGATATGCTTGCCAAGTACCCCCTGGGCAGTGCGGACGAAAGCATCAACGCGCTGAGGGAGGTTATGCAGGAACTCGCCCTCCTCGGTCTCTGGCGCGGGAAGTTCTTCGAACAGGCAGCCTTCTATGGGGGCTCCGCGCTGCGCATCCTCTACGGGCTCGACCGCTTTAGCGAGGACATGGATTTTTCCCTCCTGAAGCCAGATGGCTCCTTCACCCTGGAGCGATACCTGCCCTACGTGGAAAAGGAGCTATCATCGTGGGGGTTCAGCGTAACGGTCGAAACGAAGGAGAAAACAGCGGAAAGCGCAGTTGAGTCGGCTTTCCTCAAGGCCAACACCAGGGAACAGCTCCTGGTCATTGAAGCAGAAGAGGAGGTCGCCGCCGGTGTCCATCCCGGTCAGCTCCTGCGGATCAAGTTCGAGGTAGACACCGACCCGCCGCCCGACTTCAATACCGAGACCAGGTTCTGCCTACAGCCCATACCTTTCTCGGTGCTGGCCTACACACAACCCTCCCTCTTCGCAGGGAAGATGCACGCGCTTCTCTGCCGGGGCTGGGGCACAAGGGTCAAGGGCAGGGACTGGTACGATTTCGTTTGGTACGTGGGGCGGGGTACCGAACTCGACCTACGGCACCTTGAGGTTCGGATGCGCCAGAGCGGGCACTACACAGAGGAAGCGGCCCTCACCGAGGAGAAGTTCCGGGAGATCGTCGAGGAAAAGATCTCCGGGCTCGACGTAGCCAAGGCGAAGGCCGACGTTGTGAGGTTCCTACCCGACGCTTCCTTCGTTGATGTGTGGTCGAGGGAATTCTTCTCGGCAGTGTCCGGCAAGGTGAAGACGGCGCAGGAATCCTGAGGTGTATCACACCTCCCAAGCGCTCCATTGATTCCCGGAGGGGAACCCCGGAGGGGAAACAGGGGACGATGCTTTCCGTTTACGGTCACGGCTCAGGGACATCGGCCGGGTAGATCTTCACCGGCGCTTTCAGGTCCTTCACGTTATAGACAGCGAAACCGTACGCGTCCGCTGTGGCGAAGAGGAGGTCACCGCGGGCGTGGACTCGGTTGCACGCACCGCCTGGATCCAGCCTGGCGGCTATGGTGTTCTTGGATCCGTCAATGGCCAGCAGGATCAGGCCGTCGGAGCTGGCGGCCACAGCGACGCCGTGGGGGAGCTTCTCCAGATCTCGGATTTCGTCCCCAAAGGACATCACTTGTCCGCCCCCGGCCACGAATCCCTCAGCGTCGACCATGATGATCTTTGATTGGCCTGCCACGAGAAAATTTACGAGGAACTGCTCCTGCCCTACGACAGCGCTGGGTTTCATGATCCCGGTGTATGACACGTGGGGAAAGCTGGCCCTGGGCCGCTGCACCCACGCGAAGCTATCCGCTGCCACCATGAACCCCCCGCGTCCATAGCAGAGGTCTCGGGTGCTTCCGTCGACCTTGATACGTTTTGCAAGGGTCGGTGCGCGGGGCTTGCTTACGTCGATGACGCCGACGCCCATGGTGCCCATGGCCACGTAGAGTTCATCACCCCCGCGCAGGAGCCGCAGCACCGCGCCGGGGAGTTCCAGGCGCGTGACGAGCGCGGGCGCGTCCGGGTCGGAGACATCCACCACGACCAGACCCCGGGGCCCGTTGCCGACGAAGACGAGGTCGTCTCGCGATGTGATGGCCGTCACCGCGTCGTCGAGTTGCAGCGCGCCGGCTCGGGTCGGGAACCCGCGGTCGTTCAGCCGATACAGCACGAGCCCGTAGGTCGTCCCGGTGGCCAGCAGATCCTTCGAGACAGCGTGGAGGCAATAGACCCGTCGGGTCAACTCCTCTGCGCGGTCGCTTTCCGCCGCCCCCGCTGGTGCGGCAAGGAGGAACAACAACAACGAGATCCACGGTTTCATGCCATCACCTCTCAGTCATCCACGCTCTTCCCCATCTCCAGGGGCACCTCGACCTCCCGAAACAACACCAGGGCCGCGTTGTCATGGAGGACCTCCTGGACCACGCCGAGGCCATGGCGATTGTGGATAAACGCGTCCCCGACCTCGTAGACATCAGTGTCCCGATAGATCGGTGCCCGCGCATCCGCGTCCTCGGCGGCCTTGCGCCACCTGGCCATGATGTCGCTGGTGGAGTAGGCCTTGCGCCTCTCGGTCGATATGTCCGTTGCCTGCTGCCGTCGATCCCGGATGGCGAAGACCTTCCGGAGGAGGCGCTCCCGCTTCTCCTCGTCGGGCATGGGGGGCCGAAATTTTTGCACGTTGCCGCAGGTGCGGCAGGTGACCTGGACAACCCTGCCTCCGCTGTCCAGCGCTGTCGCTGAAGCGTCCAGGTTCAGGCGGCAGGTACCGCAGTAGGCTTCCACGATCTCGCCGATCTCCGCGACGAGTGCCGGCTCCCGTTGCATCTTCGGCACGCCCTGGCGACCGCCCTGTCGCGCGACTCGTCGCGCACTCCGCTTCCTTGCCATGGTCGGATCCTCCGTCACTGTGTGTAGATGCGAATCATTCGCTCCACCGCGCACATGCATACGGGGCAGAAGTTGATGGTCCGCTTTGAGAACATTTTGCAATCGAACGCTGGGCGGTAGAGCCCCTTGGCCGAGTAACCGGCTCCTTCGAATACGCCCACGCCAGCCTTCCAGGGATCCTCTTCCGGGGTGGGCACGGGGGTGTCAGCGGGGATCTGGTCCCGCCATTTGAGTCCCTCGCGTCCGTCGAGGAGCGCTGTGATATTTGGTTCCCACGGCTCGACACCCTTGGGATAGAAGTCCGAATACGTGACGCTCGAGTTGTAGTACTCATCCGCAAGCCCGCCGAAGGCGTGGCCGAACTCGTGGGCGAAGACGTACTCGTCGTAGTCGTTGTCGCTGGGGAAGACAGCGTAGAAGTTGAAGATCCCGGCCCCCCCGTAACGGCTGGTGTTCACCATCACGTAAATAGCGTCGTAGGGCGCCGCACCCGCGAGATCCCGCAGATACCAGTGACCGAGCACGTTGAGATAACGGGCCGAGCCGAGGGTGTCAAAGGTAGACTGGAGCCCATCCGCAGCGACGTTGCGTCCCTTTCGGGGCTCCGCCGGCCCGGCCGCGTCCGCCAGTTCGATGACCCCCCTGAGAGAGATATCCCCCCCATGTCTGTCAAAGGGCGGTGTGTCTGAGAGGATCTTCGCGAAACGCGCCAGGTCGCCGCGCAGTTTCTCCTCCTGGGCAGCGGGGTAGCCAGCGGGCACGATCACAATGTCCAGGGAGGTAGCCAGCGGGCCTTCTTTGCTCAGGAGGACGACCTCCACGCCTTGGCCGGCGTCCTGCAACGCGCTATCCAGATACTTCGGGGTCAGATCTTTCGCCCAGATCTCTTTGAACCTGCCGTCCTGCCCCCGCGCGTGGAGAGAGACCCGGGCCTCGCCCTTGGGCCTGGGGAACCGAACGGTCTCGGGAAAGGCCCGGTGGACGGTCTTGGCCTCGTCCGTGGTCTGCCACTCCCCGAAGAGGGTGCAGAAACCCCGGGACCACAAGAGGGTGCCAGCCTTTGCGTCACGGATCTCGACGCGGTACTTGCCGAAACCCGTGGGGTCCACGAGCCAGGTACGGCTCCCGGGCCAGGGGCCCTCTCCGCGCAAAGCGTGGAGGGTCACCGTCTCCTCGGTCTTTGTCCCGGCGTGTTCGTAGTCCAGGCGGATAGTCTCGTCCTCGAACCACAGGTCGAACGCTGGCTGGGCAGCACGATCCTTGTCCCAGGGTGCCGGCGGGCAACCTGCCGTGTCGCCTCCTCGGGCGGTGGCGGCCAACAGCATGCAGACCAACAACACGGCGGGCACCGTGTAACGCATCGCTCCTCCTCTCTTCATAGGGTGGGCCAGGCCCAGCGGCTCGTAAGCCGGGTTCTGTACCTCGTGGAGGTCACCCTCCGCGTGGCAGGGACCATTCATCTGGGAGGTGCGTTGCCGCACCCCTCAAGCGAGTACCCGGAGACAACGGGCGGGCCACCCGCCCAGACGCCGAAGCGCCCGGGTCCCCTGTTTCTCTTGCTCCGGGTGGGGTTTGCCGACCACCGACGTCACCGTCGAGGCCCGTGAGCTCTTACCTCACGCTTTCACCCTTACCCAACAGTCCCCGAGGGGAGGTGGTGGGCGGTTTGCTTTCTGTGGCACTTTCCTTGGGGTCGCCCCCACTGGACGTTATCCAGCACCCTGCCCTGTGGAGCCCGGACTTTCCTCCAGCCTTTCGGCCAGCGGCCCCCTGAGCCGCTAGTCCTGACCCACACGGAATTCTACTCGAAATTCCCCGGCTGTAAAGATGATTACACAGGCCAGGGGAATCGCATCAAAATTGGTGCAGCGGCCACGTTCGTGTGGTTGTACAAACTCCCCCGCCCTTCGACTCGCTTCGCTCCCTCAGGATTTCGTCCAACGCGCCGGCCTTTGGCCGTCGTCTCGGACTCCACCACCATCTTGTGCCGACCTCGAAGTTGAGTAGTTAGTTCCAGCAACCACATCGAGTCGTGCAAAGATCGTACTGGAGCCCCGAACGAGCAAAGCGAGTGACAGGGCGGAATCCTGAGCGGAGGCCGAAGGCCGTAGTCGAAGGGCGGGGGAGTTGATAGCCTCCCACGAACGTAGTTATCGACACGCCGCCTCTCACAAGTCAAGCCCATTTAGATGCAATCCCACTGTTACACAGGCCCCCCTGAATTGGCCCTGAACGCCAGACGTGCTAAGGTCCAGGTCGCTGAACAACCTGCGAGGTCGGACATGCACAAGATTCTCCTCCCTCTCATCTTCCTGGTGGCGTGCGGCGGTGAGGACGGCGGTCCCCCAGCAGGGGACACCGTGCCGCCTGACACCGCGGACCTCGTAACAGCGGATACGATCTCGGATCTGGTGCCTGATCTCCCACTGGACACGGATCTCGAAGTCGTGCCGGATCTCCCCCCGGATCTCCCTCCGGATCTTCCACCGGAGATCCCTGGCGTCTGCCCCGACGGGGAGCACGACGGCGGCGACGGAACCTGCGTGCCCGAGGGGACCTGCTCCGAGGGCTATCACGACGGCGGCGACGGAATCTGTATCCCCGAGGAAGAGTGTGTCCATGGATTCTGGGATGGCGGCGACGGGACCTGCGTGCCCGAGGGGACCTGCTCCGAGGGCTATCACGACGGCGGCCTCGGTGCCTGTCTTCCTCAGGATGCCTGCTCCCCCGGTTTTTTCATCAAGGGATCGGGTGGCGCAGCGAACTGCGAACCCGAGATGGTGCTCAGCGATCTCGACATCGGAGGTACGCTGCCCGCAATCGTCTGGGACGGCACCGGCGTCACGGTCCTCTGGTACGGGCCCGGTGATCCCGGCGCGTGGATGAAGATCCGTATGACCTTCGACGCCCAGATTCTCGGCACGCCCGCACTTCAGGCCACCGACGTCGTTGACCCCGGGGTCCTCGTGGCGATCCCGGTTCCGAGCGGTCTCATGGCGGTATGGGAGCAATCCGGCGGTATCCTCCGCTGTATGCGGGTCCAGGCGGACGGCTCCTCCACCACCAACACCCTGGCCACCGACGCACTGGCAGCGCCAGGCGAGGCATGGACTCTCCTGTCCCCCGTGGGGGACGGCGCGCTGGTTACCTGGGTGGACCAGTCGGGATCCCCGGTTGCAGCCGTGGTGGATGCTACCTGCCAGCCCGGCTGGGGACCCGTCACCCCGCCCCTCCCTGAGAGCGAAATCGTGCTGGGGCCACCCGCGGCAGCGGAGAAAGACGGGGTCTACGTCGTCGGCTGGCCAGCAAACGGCGGCGACGGCGACGGTTTTTCCACGGTGCTTGCGTACGACGCGGACGCTATCCCGGGGGAAACCCAGATCTGGCAGGACGCTGCAGGTGTCGTGGAGGAGGGCCTGCGCCTCTTCCCCAAGACCCTCGGCTTCGGCTTCTTCGGCCTGACCCTGGCCCCCTTTGAGGGCGGCACACCCACCGTGGTCCTGCGGGACCTCGACGGAGCCGGAATGCCCAAGGCCGCACCCCTGAGCCCCCTCCCCGCGCCCGGCGTCGGCCTGGCCGAGCCATGGGCAGTCAACCTCACCGATGACATCTTCACCCTGGCCTGGACAGCGGCGGATTCCGGCACCCTCTGGCTGGCAGCGTTCACCACGGAAGGCACGGTAACGATAGCGCCCAAGGCCCTGGCCACGCACGGCCCCGACGCGGGCCTCACCCTAGGACCCGCTGCCCTCGCGCCGATCCCCGGTGTCGGCCACGCTGTGACCTGGTCCTCAGCCCTCTCGGGTCAGGATGAGGTCTACGTAGCGATCGTGGACGAGTCCGGGCAGCGTCTGCATTAGCTCCATAACCTCAGGCGTAGTTTGAACGGGAGGGATCAGATGGATGAACACATGAAAACAGCGCTGGATGAAGCGCGCTCCGGGTTGTCGGCCGGGGGTATCCCGATAGGCGCGGTGCTGGTTGGCCCTGACGGGAAGATCCTGGGCCGCGGACACAACCGCCGTGTTCAGGACAACGACCCGATCATGCATGCGGAGATCAACTGCATGAGGAACGCGGGCCGGGTTCGAAGCTATCGCGGGACAACGCTCTATTCAACCTTGATGCCATGCTACCTCTGCGCCGGTGCGGCAGTACAGTTTGGAATCAAGAAGGTGGTCGTCGGTGAATCCAGGAACTTCACCGGCGCACGCAGCTTCCTCAAAGAGCATGGCGTCGAGGTCGTAGATCTTGACCTGGGGGAATGCGCCGAGCTGCTGTCCAAGTTCATCAAGGAGAACCCGGAGGTCTGGAACGAAGACATCGGCAAATAAAACGTGGGTGGGCGTCCGTTCCCATCGGCCCGTGTGGTGTGGGGAACAGCCTCCCCCGTCCCGAGCGAGTCTGCAGGGCGGTGCCCGTGGGTGGATCGGGCACCGGGCTTCGCCCTGGGCACCGCCCTGCGGGCTGGGAGCTAAAATCAGACGCGAGCCCAAACTGTTCCGCTAGATGACTGGTGCTCTCTTTTCTATGGATAAAAGATTTCTTGTCTCGAATTATAGACTAGGCATTCCCAGCATCCTGAACAGGAACCCGTAAATGTCCGCGGCCTCCTCGATCTTCTTGGAGGTGGGCTTGCCCGCGCCGTGGCCGGCCTTCATCTCTACGCGCAGGAGGATCGGGTTCGTGCCAGGGTCCGCATGCTGGAGAGCCGCTATGAATTTCCGGGAGTGGGAGGGCACGACCCGGTCGTCCGTGTCAGCCGTGGTGACCAGGATCGGCGGGTAGTCGACCCCCTCCTTCACGTTGTGGAGGGGGGAGTATGCGTAGAGGAAGCTGAATTGCTCGGGATTCTCCTCAGCGTTGCCGTACTCGGGGATCCAGAACCGCCCTACGGTGAACCGATGGTAGCGCAGCATGTCTGTCACGGGCACCGCGGCGACCACCGCACCGAAGAGGTCCGGGCGCTGGAGCATGCACGCTGTGACCAGGAGACCGCCGTTGGAGCCACCGAGAATCCCGAGGCGTTTCGGCTTGGTCCACCGTCTCGCTACCAGCCACTCAGCGGCCGCGATGAAGTCGTCGAATACGTTCTGCTTGTTCCCCAGCATCCCGGCCTGATGCCAGTCCTCGCCATACTCCGCGCCCCCCCGCAGGTTCACGAGCGCGTAGATCCCCCCCGCATCAAGGAAGACCAGGCGGGTGAGGGAGAAGTAGGGGGTGAGGTTGATGTTAAAGCCCCCGTAGCCGTAGAGCAGCACCGGATTGTTCCCGTCGGGTTCGAGGCCCCGTTTGTGGGTGAGAAACACGGGCACCCTGGTCCCGTCCTTTGACGTGACGAAGACCTGCCGGGTCTCGTATGGAGAGGGGTCGAAGCGGATCTCGGGGGACCGGAAAATCGCCATCTCCCCCGTGGCAACATCGGTCCGGAAGATCGTCGGGGGTACCAGGAAGGAGGTGAAGGTGATGAAGGCCTCGGGGTCCCCGGGCCGTCCCGAGATCCCCGCGACGCTGCCCACCCCGGCCAGGGTCACCTCACGCAGGAGGTGACCGTCGAGATCGTGGACGGTGATGTGGTTAGCCGCGTCCCGCATCCAGGTGACCAGAAGTTGATTCCCCACCAGGGATACGTCCTCGATGACGTCCGTGGCGTGTTGGGGGATCAGCTCCTCCCACGCGTTCCTGTCGGTCGCTGCCGGGTCGATCGCCACGACGCGGCCCCGTGGAGCGTCCTTATCCGTCATCACCACGAACCGGTCCCCTGTTGCCTCGACCAGACTGAACGCCATCTCGCCGGGCTCCATGAGCCGTACCATATCCTCGGGTACGGGGGTCTGCCCGGGCTCGAGGCGCGCATAGTAGAGGCCGCCCCGCGGGTCAGTCCCGTGCCACACGGCCAGCGCCAGGAAGCGCCCGTCCTCGGTGACGTGGGGGGTGAAGCCCAGCTCCTTCTCGTCTGGCAGGTCGAAGACCTTGACGTCCGCGTCCTGTATTGTCCCCAGCGCGTGCCACCAGACCGAGCTGAAGTTTGCCTCATCCTCCGGCGGGACCGTGCCGGGCTCTGGGAAGCGGTTGTAGAAGAAGCCTGTCCCGTCGGGTACCCACGCTATGGAGGTGAACATGCACCAACGAATCGTCTCGGGCAGGTCCTCGCCGGTGTCCAGGTTTCGGATCCGAAACTCCTGGCGATCGGAACCATGGACCGAGATCCCCCAGGCGAATTTGGTGCCGTCCCGACTCACCGAGCCACCGGAGAACGCGACGGTCCCGTCCTCGCTGAGGGGGTTGGGGTCCAGGATCA
>CAYOTU010000027.1:0-15514 GCA_964406905.1 uncultured Myxococcales bacterium
ATTGCGGCATGACTACTCTGCCGCAGGGCCGTCGCACCAGGAGAGCTGCACCCAATTCCTTTAGAAAATCAATCGATTAGGGTCTCATAGTACTCGAAGAGACGGTCGAAGTGGCCGTTCATGGTCCAGATCTTCTCCTTGGCCTTCTCGCAGGCCGCGGCGATATCTGGCTTCGGTACCGCCAGGAGGCGCTCCACCGCGTCCGCGGCTGAGGCGCCGTCTCCTGCGGCGTAGACCTCGGAGCAACCCGGTTGGGCCAGATCGTATGCGCCGCCCACGTTGGGGACGACGATGGGCATCCCCGCGCAGAGGGCCTCCGCGACCACCAGGCCGAAGGTCTCCGCCGCGGATCCGTGGTACAGCGCATCCCCCGAGGCCATGGCCGTGGCCAACTCCTCCCGGTTCTCGGTGTAGCCCCAGAGGTGGGCGCCGGGGGTCTCCGCACACCAGCGCTCCACCTTCGGTCGGGTCACGCCGTCCCCGAAAATCACCCAACCCAGGCCGCGCTTCTTCGAAAGACGCCGGAACCCCTCGAAGAGGGTCGGGAAGCGCTTCTCGGGATGGAGGCGGCTCACGGTGACGAGGATTGGATCCTCGGGGGAGACGCCGCAGCGCTCGGCCATGCGCTTCCGCATTGCTGGATCGACCTTTGCCGCTGAGAAAAGATCCTTGTCCACGCCGAAGGGGATCGCCACGGGGTTGTGGATGCCGAAGCCCGACAGGCGCTTCGCCAGCCAGTGCCCGCTGACGAGGGTGGCGTCATAGCGACGGGACAAGCGCCGGATGTGCCACCACAGGGGGGTGAAGAGTTGATCGATTCGCTCGCGCGGGAGGAAGCTGTCCATGTAGGTATGGGGTATCACCGCGACAAAGTCCTGGTGGAAGACCATCACCTTGGGCATCGCTTTGTTCCACCCCGCGGCGAAGACACCACCCTGCCAGAAGGACGAGCCCTCGACGAGCTGTGGCGCGTATCTGTCCAAGGCCGCATGGACCGCCTTGCGGTTCAGCAGGATCGCATAGCGCGGATCCCCGGGCATGGGCAGACTCTTGATCCAATGGATTCGTCCGCCCTCCGTCTCGTCCACGCCAGGCTCGGAGCGAGGGGCGATGACGGTGACGTCGTGCCCCAGGCGGGCCGCGGCCCGCAGCTTGCTCTGGACATAGGTACGGATGCCCCCTCCACCCTCGGAATAGAACTCACAGACATCTGCGATTCTCATGAAACCCTCCTTGCTCGCCCCGGATATATCGCAGTCGGGGCCGGAACACACGTCCGAAATGCATGTGGCGAAGTGGAGCAAGCTTACTCCGCTGGGGTGGAGCAAGCTTGCTCCACTTCGCCACATGCCCGCTGCATGGAGAACGGCACGGATCGCCCAGCCCCGCTGAAACACAACGTTTTCTTTGAGACATCGGAGTAGGCATATAAATTGCTATCACAGAACGCACGGGCGTGCCCGAGACCCCCGTGGCCGTGTGACAACACCTGGATTCAGAACCCCGTGGCTCAACCCCGGGGCCGAGAGGAAGGCGAGATGCATATTGGAGTCCTGACCGACTACCCCACGGAATCCTTCATGTCCGGACCGGCGATCCATACCCGGTTCTTGTCTGAGAAGCTCCAGGAGCGCGGCTACGGCGTCACGCTCATGGGTCCGAAGCCCCCCGCTCACGCGCCCATGAACAGCACGGACACAGCGCTCTTCAGCGGCTTCGGCTTCCCGACCCACCCGGACGTGAAGATCGCGCTGCCCTGGCCGATGAACAACTTCACTGACCCACCAAAGGTGGACCTGATCCACGGCCAGACCGCGCAACATATGATGTACTACGGAAGCTGGATGCGGCAGATGTTCCGGATCCCGGTCGTGGCCACGAACACGGTCTACATGCCCTCCTACAGCACACACGTCCTCTCGGACAAACTCAACGAATGGAAGCCGGCGCGAGACTGGGCCCGGAGGCTCGCCGAGGGGACGGTGGACCGCAGTTTTGCGAAGCTCTACAACGACCTGGACGTGCTCATCGTCCAGAACCACTTCATCGTGGACTACTGGCGAAACCACGGCGTCGAGACTGACATCAAGGTGGTGGAGCGGCCCATCGATCCCGATAAGTTCGACAAGCCAGCGGGGAGTGACCCCTTCCCAGCGCATTTCGCCAAGGGGAAACGGCTCCTGGTGGTCTGCCGTCAGGATCGGGAGAAGGCCCTGGATCAGATCATCAGGATCTTCGGCACCCGTATCGCGCCCCGAGATCCGGAGTTCAGCCTCACCCTCGTCGGCAAGGGCCACTACCAGGATGTCCTGATGCGCCAGGCCGAGGAGACGGGCTATGGAGACCGCATCTGGTTCACCGGCGAGGTCCCCCACGAGGAGGTCTCCCAGTGGTTCCACCATGCGGACGTCTTCCCCTACGCAGCGATCTTCGAGACCTTCGGCAACGTGATCAACGAGGCCCTCTGGTGCGGGCTGCCCGTGGTGGCCATGGACGACCAGATGGGCGTCGCCCACCAGGTGGAGCATGGCTTCAACGGCTACCTCGTCACGCCGGATCGGCCCGACACCGACGAAAACTTCGCCCGCTACTGCCTTGAACTGGGGCGCAACGACGCCATGCGAAACCGCATGGCCGAGAACGGCCGGCGACGGACCCGTGAGCGCTCCCACCCCGACACAGTGATCCGACGATTCGAGGCGATCTACGAGCAGGCCACGGAGAACTGTCATAGGGAGGTCCCTGAACCCCTCGTAAACGCTAGCCGGCTCCGGCAGGCCAAGGCCCTGGTCACTCGCATCGGCCCATGGGCAAAATACAACTACATGCTTTTCGGCCTCTCGGGTGTCGCCACCCGGATGACCGGCTTGGGGAACAGCAAAAACCCGGTGTTCCAGAAGGACGAGGCTGTTCGGCGCCCCGCACCGGCTCCCTTCCACATCCTGCGCGGCGGCGGTGCCCGCGTGCGGGAGGAGACGGGCCGTCGTTCCCGGGCCGTGGCGCGTGACGACAAGGCAGCGCGCCTCTCCATATGATCCAAGTGGGGCAGCAGCGACCGGAGGACACGACATGCACATCGGAATAATGACGGACTTCCCGACTCAGTCCGTCCAGTCCGGGCCCGCTATCCACACCCGGTTTCTTGCTGATCGTATGCAAGCACGCGGCCACAAGATAACGCTCATGGGCACGGACACCACCATGGTGGCCGAGCACACGGGGCCCGAGCAGCTCCACGTATTCAAGTCCTTCGGCTTCCCGACCCACCCCAAAGTTCGGCTGGCCATGCCCTGGCCACCCCAGCGCCTCCTGAATCCGCCAATGGTGGACCTGATCCATGGCCAGACCCAGACCCACATGATCCATTACTCGACCTGGATGCGGAAGATGTTTCGCATCCCGGTCCTGAACACCTACATAGTGGACCTCCCCGCCCACTCGCATATCATCCTCTCTGACACGTTGTACAACTGGAAGCCTGCCCGGGACTGGGCCTACAACACAGCCTCCGGAAAGATCGAGCTGTCCTGGGTCGACATGTACAACGACAGCGACGTGCTGATCGTCCAGAACCGGTTCCATGTGGATCACTGGAAAAATCGGGGCGTCAAGAGCCTGATCCGGGTCGTGGGGCGCCCCCTGAATCCTTCCTCCTTTGACATCCCCCGGGTCAAGGACCCCTTCCCTGAGTACTTCACAAAGGGCAAGCGCCTCCTGGTGGCCTGCCGCCACGACCGGGAGAAGGACCTCCATGTCCTGATCCGGATCTTCGGCGAACGCATAGCCCCCGTGGACCCGGACTTCACCCTGACCCTGGTGGGCGACGGCCACTACCAGGACAAGCTGATGAAACAGGCGGAGGCCACAGGCTACGGGGACCGGATCTGGTTCCCAGGCGAGGTGCGCCATCAACAGCTCGTCCACTGGTACCGCAGCGCAGACCTCTTCGTTCACGCGTCCCGATCCGAGACCTTCGGCAACGTGATCAACGAGGCCCTCTGGTGCGGCCTCCCCGTGGTCGCGCTGGACGACCGCCTCGGCGTGGCTCATCAGATCAGGGACGGGGTCAACGGCCTCCTGATCCAGCCGGACCGCCGGGACACCGAGGGCCTCTTCGCCCGAGCTGTCTTTGACATGACCCGTCACCCCGAGGCCCGGGGCCGGTTCGGGGCCAATGCGTCACGCATATCCCGGGAGCATACCCACCCCGACGCCGTAGTGCGCCGCTTCGAGGAAATCTACGAGGAGGCACAGGAGCACTGCCGGGAGCACGTTCGGCGGCCCCTGATCGATGAACCCCGTAGCGCGCAGGTCGCTGCCCTCCTGCCAGGGGTGGGGACCTGGGCAAAGTACACCTCCATGCTGCTGGGGCTCTCCCACGTCGCTACACGCATGACCCCCAAAAAAAAAGCTCCCGTTGAGGACAGCGTTCGCCGTCCGCCGCCGCCCCGCCGCCGTAGCGGGGATGAGCAAGGAACATTCGATTCAAAGGTCAGCAGGCTCTTCCAGACAAACGTCCCGATTAGATGAACTTGAATGGATCTCGGCCCCGCGCCGTCGCAGCCCCCCGATTGTCAACTTGTTGACACCCCTCCCGATATGATAACTTTCACGTTGCTTTGAGGGACCGAGCGATAAGTAGGAGGCCACTCATGCGGACGCTAAGGATCGCGGTTCTGATTCTGGGGTTGAGTCTCGTGACGCCCGCCTTTGCGGAGCTTCCGGAGCCACTGCTCAAGCCGGATGAGATCAAGGACCATCTATGGCAATTCGACGACCTGAACCGGATCGTCGCGCGTCTTCCAGAGCGACGCCTGGTGACCCGGACGTTCACTCACAAGACCACGAAAATCCGTGGCGGCATCTCCATCGGCCTCATTAACGCACCGATCGACAAGGTGATCCCGATCGTCAAGGACTACGGCAGCTTCAAGGACATGCTGCCCTTCTTCAAGGAATCCACGGTCCTGGGATCCGGCGGCAACCGAACCCTCGTCCACGTCAAGATCGAGATCGTGAAGGGAGTGGTAAAGCTCTGGGGAAACCTGGAGTTCTTCGAACTCAAGGGGAAACGCGATGTGCTGGTGATCGACGGCAAGATGACCGAGGGGAACATGAAGGTGTTCCGGGCACGCTTCGAGGTCGTCCCAATCCAGGGAAACCGCACGCTCATCCTCGTACGTCTCATCGTCGATCCGGACATTCAGATCGCAAAAGATTCCAAGGTGAACAAGTACAACCAGGTCAACGCGCGCCGCTTCATTCGGGCCATCCGGGACCGCTCCGAGGGAAACGACAAGTAGACTGGTCTCAGCCGACGAGCGCGTCGACCCGATCCCACATAGAAACCACCTGCTCCCGATGCCACTCAGCACGCAGCCGCAGCTTCCGGCGAAGCTGCGCGTGGCGCTTCGGGGTCAGCATCTCCGCCACCCGATCCTTTAAGACATCGCGGTCGTCGCGGACGTCGAAGAGGGCCTCAGGGCAATGGTACTCCTCAAGGAGGTGCTTGTACTTGTGGCTCCATCCCGTCGCAACAACCGGAACCGCCTGGCAAAGCGAGTTGACCAGACCGTGGAAGCGGGAGCACATCGCCACGTGACACTTGCTAATAATTCCTTTGAGCCGCAGGGCATCGCTCTCCCGGACGACGGGGACGAAACGGGCCACACGAAGTCGTATCCGCTCGACCAGATCCACATCCTGCGTCGCGTGGAGAAGAAAGAACGGTCGAAGTCCGTGCTCGAAGAACACCTCGATGACGTCGGCAACGAAGGACTCGTACGCGCCGGGGCGCACGCCGGTCATCTCGACCATCTTCAGGTTTGGAATCACCGCAGCGGCTTTGTCCGAGAGGTCCAGATCAACGGGCACTTCGCCATGAACCAGCGGGGTAAAATCCGGCGACTGGATGATCCGTTCGGAGGGACCGTTCAGCTCCTCCACACACCTCATAGCGGTCGCATCCCGAGGAAAGACGAGATCGACCTCCCCGAGCAGCTTCTTCGCTGCACGGCGCACCTTCGCCTTTTCAAAGGGACCAAAGGATTGCGGCATGAGCACGACCTTCGCACCGTGCCTGCGGACGTAGTGGAAATATGACGCGGCCTGCAACGCCCTGTCCGGCCCCCACTGGTCTCCATACGCGAACCCCGAAGCGTCGAGCACTACGTCGAGATCCGCTGGATGAACGAGCCCGAGCCGATCCCGCACAGCGCGAGGCGGCAAGAGGCGAGGCGTGGTGGCGAACCAAGCGCCTCTCGACGCGTAGAGCAGGGTTTGGATATCCAGCGCGGCCCGGCGCTCCCGCGGCCCGACCTGCAGGCGCCCCGTCAGCTCTACCCCCGGCCGCCCGGCACAGTGAGCCACCATCGCCCGCAGCATGAGCTCAGCGCCCTTGTTCTCATGTGAGACCTTGCGTAATTCGATCTTCATCAGCGGTTGTAGGTGCGTAAGTTGTCGAGGGACTGCTTCTGCGAACAGGCCACCGCGCCTTCGGGATCGGGAAACCCGACGGCTATGAGCATGATCGGACGCTGGTCGGGGTCGAGGTCGAGCGCGTCGGCCATCTTCTGTTCCTTGTCCGGGATGTCGGGCCAGTTGATGGCACAGGAACTCAGGCCGAGGGTCTCCAGCGCCAGCATAAAGCCCATCGCAGCTAGTGACGCGTCGATATAGATGATGTGCCGGTCACGGGGATGGAAATACGCGCGTAGCTGCCCGACGAGGACGACGATAGCTGGGAAGTTGTGTGCGAAGCCCTTGGTGCCCATGGGCATGTTCGCTATTTCCTGGACAAGCGCCGGGTCGTCGAAGATGTGAAAGCGGAAGGGCTGTCGATTGCACGCGCTGGGCGCCTCGATCGCCGCGACGAGCGCTTGATCGATGAGCTCCCGGGGCACCAGATCGGGCAGGAACCACCGCACTGAACGCCGCCGCTTGGTCAGGCGATAGAAGTCCTCGTATTCCACCGGCCGAGGGGCCTCGAGGTCGCGCAGATACGGGCGGGAGGCGCTCTTCCCTTCAGGCACGTCGATGCCCGGCAGCTTCTCGATGCGCTCCTGCATACGATCGATCAACGGATCAGACGCTGTCACCGTAAAATACTCGGTCAGCACGTCGTGGGCCCAGCGTATCTCCTCGCTATCGCCGCCGGAGCGGCTAAATGTGGTAACGACCCGCTCGTACGCGTCGAGGGTCTCCTCGATATAATTTAGCGCGAAGATGTCTCGCCGCGGTCGCATAAGCAGTCCCTTCTCGATCCGATGTATATTCCGCCGCAACGGAAAGCGACTCGCTCCTCCATCCTGCTCGAACTGCTCGTGCTTGTGGATGCCGTGGAGCACAGCGCGGTGCTCCCGGGAGAACGCTTTCTTGACGACGCTGAAGTACAGATCGCTCAGCGCGTCGCTGCTGCCGAAAACCCGGCGCACCGCCTGCCGAGGACCGCGGAGCGCGCCTTGAACGCGCTGGTTCAGCGCCATGGAAAAACGTCGGGATCGGGACTGCTCATCAGCCATGGCTCTTGTTCCTTATCAGCGGACGAAGGGGCAGGAGAAGCGACCGCGTCATGGGCCCCAACATCCTACGCGCGTCCTTGTGTAACGCGCAAGCCAGATATCCGCCGCACGCGTAGGAAACAACTGTGGCCCAGGCAGCGCCTATGAGCCCGACACGGGGAATAAGAAAGAGATTAAGCCCGATGTTGACCACCGCACCGAAGATGTGCCGCACCAGGGAAAACTTCAGATAGCCCTCTGCGATGATGGTCTTGCTTAGTACATACCCCATAAAAATGAACGGCGACGCGAAGATGTGGACGCGGAGGATATTCGCTGACGCATGGTACTCATCGCCGTATAGGATATCCATGGCCGGACCGGCCACGATGACGATGAACACGACGATTACCCCCGCGATGAGGACCATCATGTCGAGAAGATCCTGGCGTCGCTTCACGTATTCGCCGTGGTCCGTATCGAGCAACCTGATCATGCCAGCGAACGCGCTCGTCGCCAGAGCGGCCGGAATAAAGTACCACACCTCGGAGACCTCCGCTGCGACAGCGTAGATCCCCACCTCCCTGGCGCCGAGCATCTCGCCGATCATGACCTGATCGATCTTGAGATAGAGCAACACTGCTACCCGGGATGCGATCAACGGCCACGACTGACCCAGGAGATACTTCATCCGAGCGGTGTCAAACTTCAGCCTTCGGGGGACATCCTTGCGGATTACTCCCAGGGTGGTCAACGCCACGGCAGCGAGGACGGTGTCCGAGACGATGATGATGGCGAAGATGTAGACATCCGCCCCCGCCATGGCCGCTATGATGACGCCAGCCGCGCTGAGCAACGACGGCACTCCCCTGGCGTAGATCGCGTACTTTGACTTCACCTTCGCGTCGAACCACATCACGTAGATCCGAGGCGTAAAGAAGAGCACGCCGAGGGAGAGGATAAGCATGAGAGTGAAGGTCCCGGGAGCATCACCGAGGGAGAAGAAGGCCACCCCGATGCAGAGCAAGAAGCTGAGAAGGCTGCCGAAGAAATAGAGGACGGAGGCCGTCCCCATGGTCTCGGCCGCGTCCTCCGGGGCCTTCGCAAACTCGCGAACCACGATCCCGTAGAGGCCCAGGTTAGCAAAGGAGCTACAGAGCGCCACGAGCGCTATCGCGTACTTGAGCATGCCGAGCCGCTCCGCACCCAAACTGCGTGCCAGCGCGACGCTGACCCCCAGCGCAAGAACGATACGCGCTACGCGATCGAGAACGATCCAACCGGAGTTGGCGAAGACCTCCTTCGCGTCCTTCCATGACGCTATGCGATCTCTGAGTCCCTTCAACACAGCCGCTTTTCCTCGGTCACCTCGTCCAGAATTCGGGCAAGTTTTTCGCTCGCTGTCGCACTGTCCAGCCCCACCTTCGACCTGTCGAGGCTCCTTCGCCGTCCCAGTCGCATCTCCTCTTCCACCGTGTCAGCGATGCCCACGACATCGTTCATACCGTGGACGTACGCGCCGCCAAGTTCGCCCAGCATCTCCTCCAACTCCGGGCTGTCGGTTACCACGAGGAGCGGCCGGGAGCTGGTCGCGTAGTCAAAGACCTTCGCTGGAAATCGCTGGGAGCCTGTGGTGCTCAGCGCGACGAGCAGATCCGCTGTCTTCATGAACGTACCGACCTCCCGGTAGGGCACGAAGGGATGGTCCTCGAGCATGCCCTCTACACCAAGCCGTCGCGCCAGATGCTTTGCGTCGTCCGACAGGCGCCCAGTGACCATCAGCGCTAGGTCGCGTTCTGGGTGGCCGCGCCGGCGCAGCTCGGCGAGCACCTCGATCATCACGTGTCCCTTGACGAAGCGGCGGAAGCCTCCCAGGAACAGCAGCGTATACCGCTGCCGGGGCACATGGTCGCCGCCGGAGATGATCTCCGCGTCGCTATGGTTGCGAATGAAGTCAAAGCGCTCCGGGGGGATGCCCGTGTAATGCGCACGGTACTGCTCGCACGCGGTGCGGGTGTTGAGCACGAAGCGCGCGCAGTCCTCCACGCAGATACGCTCCATCCAGTCCACGAGGCGACGCTGCGGTGCGGGACGCCGCGGCCGACGCATATCACAGAGCGCCCACGGGTCTCGAAGGTCCTGGATCACCGGCAGGCCGGACTCTTCGCCGAGTCGTCGTCCGACGAGACAGGCTGCATATGGATCAGCGTTCACCATGATGGCTTCGCAGGGATACCGTTCGAGCAACCTGCGGCCGCTGCGGAGCGCGTGGAGCATACGCGGGCTATGCTCGCCGAGGGGGAGAAACTCCGGGTTTGGCTGGGGAACGACCGATGCAATTTGATGGATGACCCGGCCAACCATGCGGGGGATCAGTGAGATCTCCCGGCTCCGATGGGATATCTCCCCCTCCTGCCGTTGCTCAAGGGCCTGCCACGTCCCGGCGGCCCGACTGCTGTAGTCCCAGACGACCTTACAGGAGTCGGGAACCAGATCGTAGAGACGCTGATCGATGGCATCCCCGCGGCCGAGATCAGCGAGCACCACGGGCGCCCACCCGAAATCGGGGAGGTGGCGGACAAACTTGAGCGGCCGCAGCGCACCGACGCGGGTCTGCGGTGGGAAATACGGAGTAATGTAGAGAAACCGCTTCATGGTGCTCTCAAGCAACACAGACTCCAGGCCAAAGCCGCGTCAAACCGACCAGGAATCAAAGGACAGCTCCGAGAAATCCCGCATCTTCCCAGCGTCTACACGTAACCAGTCCTCGATTCTGGAGCGGGTGGCGTCCCCGAGGCGGGGACGCTCGAGCTGCTTCTCAAAGATCCAGGGAAGCAAGTAGCGCGCCTGGCGAACTACGGGGATGTCGTTGATCATCCGCCCGAGGCTGTTCGGCTGCCGCTTGTTCTTCGAATCGTGGTAGACCTTCCCGAAGTTCGGGTGGACGAAAGATGGGTCCACACCGACAAAATTGAACACGCGCCGCATCACGTCCTTCGGCGCGCCGACGAGTTCGGCAAAATCGAGGATCAGGATCCGATCTGCCGGATAGAAGCGCAGGAACTCATCGAGTTGCGCATAGTACCGACTCGTTATGACGTAGTTGTTGTCTTCGTCCGTAACGAAGGCTTCGTCGAGGGTGCGCTGCTCCCGCCCGTGCAGGCGGTTGTGGTGATAATGCGACAGCGCGCGAGCCACCGGGTCGCGCAAGATGTAGATAAGTCGCGCGTCGGGGACGACCGCGTGCATGCGCTCCGCGACCCCGGGAAAGATCAACGACTTCGTGTAATTCGGCGATGTCTCCCCGACGACCTGTCCAGTCCCGGTTAGCAGCAGCTTGTACCGCAGCATCCCGCCGAGGGGCGGCTTGGGCTGCTTGAAGTGATCGGTCTCCTTCACCCACGACATGTGGATATCGGGATGCATCCGCATGTAATGGTGAAGGCTCGACGTACCGCTCTTCATGGTCCCGATGGTGACGAAGAGCGACTTCCCGGTTATGGAGATTCGACGCATGGGAACTGATTTCAGTCCAAGTTGATGGCAGGCATGGTGGGACCGGGCTTCCCATCCAACGCGGGCATGGGGAGGGCGTGCTGCTTGAGCCTGGCCGAGCGACACGCTACGAGCATCGCGCTGACCGCTGCCTGGGAAAAGACAGGGCCCTTCTGGTCCTCGCAGAGGTAGAGGGTCTCGCCCACCTTTACCGTAGCGATGAAGTGGAACTCCGGCTTACCCATGATCTCAGTCTCGTAGACCAGGGTGTCGGCAGTGTCCACATGGTACTTCTTGAGCTTGTTGATGCCGTTTGCCTCGATCTCCTTCTTCCGGACCAGGAAGTCTACGGCTTCCTCCTCGGAGAACTCCATCTGGAAGTCAGGCTCCATGGAGATCTTGACGGCTCCGTAGTCGTCCCGGGCCGCAGCGCCCCCGGGCGCCATGATGATCACCTTCATGGTGCTGTCAACAGCGCTCAGATCCAGCGCCGCCAAGTCAATGTGGTCTACGGTCGCAGGCTCCGGGCTGGGGTCGGGTTCCACGGCCGCAGGCTCCGGGCTGGGGTCGGGGGCCACGGCCACAGGCTCAGCCTCGGGCTCAGTCTCGACCAGCGGCACCTTCACTGGCTCCGGCTCCACGGCCTTCATCGCCCGTGTCTCCTCGGCCTTCTTCTCTGTCTTGCCCTCTTTCGTCCCCTTGTCCCCGCAGCCAACGATAGCCAGCATGGCCAGCGCCAGGACAACAATGCTCGTGCGTATCATGGATGTCTCCTCAAGGTCGCTCATGGCTCCCGAACGCTAGCAGCCAAGGAGCACGGCGTCAAGGCGCCACGCGGACGAATCGAGCCTCCGCCACGCCCGGCATTGACTTACCGGCTCCGGATATGGATTAATATCAGTGGAGAGGTTCTCCTTTGGTGGGGGCCAAAAAGGACCAGCATGGAAAACGAACGACGCCTGTATCTGAAGAGGCAATGCAAACCATTTGAGTCCCTGTCTCCAGATGACCCCAGGAACGTCGATCTGGATGTACCGGACGCGGAGGGGCGACGCGCCCGGGGATGGGACTGGGTAGAGCGCATATTTCGGATCGTCTGTGATGCGCAAGAGCCGGTCTGTGAGTTCATCACCGGACTCTCCGGGAACGGCAAATCGACCGACTTGAAAAAAATTGCGGCCAAGCTCCGCGATCAAACAGGCGCCTGCTACTACCCGGTCATCATCGACGCGGACAGCGTCGTCGATCTCGCCAGCTCCATCGACATCACCTACGTCCTGTTCTCGATCCTGTACGAGGCTGAACGGACCGTCCTCATGCTGGAGCATGGCTCCCCCGAGGCGGCCGAGGACGCGATGAAGGAGGGCTTCTTCAGGCGCGTCTGGACCTTCCTGACCGAGACCGACGTGACCTTGACGGAGGCCAGGTTCAGCCTCGAAAACGTCGCGGAGCTGACCTTCGAAATGCGGAGCCGGGCGAGCCTCCGTAAGCAGGTCCGAGAGGTTGTCGCATCCCACCTGACCACGATCCTCGCGATGGCACGAGACGAGCTAACGCTCATCGAGGGACGATTCAAGGAAGCAGAGGTACCGGAAGGGGGCGGCAGAAAGTACGACGGGCTCGTCATCATCTACGACTCGCTGGAGAAGCTGGCGGGCACGGAGGGGAACTGGCGAGAGGTACGGGACAGCGCATTACATCTCTTCTCGTCCGGCCGACATCATCTTCGGCTCCCCGTCCACGTCGTCTACACCGTGCCCCCTTCGGTCGTCCTCATGAACTCCATGAACATCTCCTACCTGCCCATGATGCGAATCCGGGAGGAGAGCACGGGAGCGCCTTTTGAGCTCGGCGTCGACGTCATGCGCAGCATCGTCCGAAAACGAATCCCGGATGCGGATCTGGAGGAACTCCTCGGCGAGGAGGCCGAGGACCGGATTTCCGAAATCATCCAGCAGTCAGGAGGCGACCCTCGGTATGTCATCCACCTCCTATATAATATGCTGAGCCATAGACCCCTCCCGCTGGATTGCGGCGCGTTCCGCAGATTCCTGAACGAAGCGGCCGAGAACGTCCGGCGCACGGTGTTTGAGGATGACTTCCAAAGGCTCCGCGAGGTCGAGCACCGAAAGAGCCTTTTGCAACGCTCCGACGAGCAGAGCCAGAGAACGGACCGACTGCTGATGAACGGGGTGATCCTGCGGTACCTGAACGACCACGAGTGGTACGACCTGCACCCGTCCGTCCGCCCCATGCTGGAGCTTGACCTGGGGGCTGAAGACGCCTGAGATCGACGGAGATAAAGGAGGGCATCGAGGTGACAGGCATGGAGGCCGGCTCAAGCGGACAATGGTTCGCCGCACTCTACCGCGTTCCGTCCTTCTCCAACCTTGTCCGGTCCGTCGTTGATTCGTCAGGGTTTGAGTTCCACATCCTGGCCAGCTCGTCCCACAAAGTCGCATCGGAGGCCTTCCTTGCATTCAGGGACGGACTCGCTGTGGAGTTGAAGCAAAGGGCCGACGCACAGGAGAGCCCCGCTCCTCGACAGATCCATGTTCTTCGCCTGCCCGCTGCTGTGGTTGGAGGAGACCTAGAGATCAGCTCGACACGCTTCGACCAAATCATCGAACACATCCTTGAGCCGCTGTTCTATGCTCCACCGCACGGGACAACGGTTGGCGTCATCTGGATCGACGCCTGGGCTCTGGCAGCGGATAATCCCGGGGCCTGGGCCGCGGTCTTCCGCAGAATAAACGTCAAGCGCAATGAGCTGGTGCGGACCCTCCACGTCCCCCTCATCCTCTCCCTGGGAGAGCACCAGGAAACAAGCCTTGCGCACAACGCCCCGGATCTCTGGTCCATCCGCACATCCATCGTGCGCGTGGAGGTCTCCCCCCGGGAATTCACGGCTACCTCAGCGGACCTCCTCCCGCCGCTCCCGCAGCCTCCACCCGTCCAGCCACCATGGAACGGAACATGGAGCGCACTCGACACTGCGCTGGCCGCAGCGCAGCGGCGCTCCAGCGAGAGGCCCGACATTACTCGCCTCCACGCCGAGAGCATCTGGCTGAGCCGCAGGTCCAGGTACCGCTGGGAGCACGGGGAACTCCTCGACGCGGAGAAAGACGCGCGGCAGGTGATCTCGATTCTGAGGGCGATCATCGCCCGCGCTCCGCAGCAACGCTACCGGACCGAAGACCTTGTCCACGCGCAGGAATGGCAGGGCATTCTGGAGCAGACCCTGGGCAATCGCATTAGGGCGCGCTCGACATGGGAAGAGGCGATCCTGAAGGTCAGGGAGCTCCTTGCCCTCGACAGATGGAAAGACCGTGTCGAAGTACGGCTCCTTCACGCACGCCTGCTTCTTCGCCTCGGTCTGCTCGAAGCCGGAATCGACAACAGGAGAACGGCCAGCTTGCTGTTTCAGGGTGCCCGGAAGATCCTGGACCGCTTCCCAGCGACCTGTTTAAGTAACATCGACGTCACCGCGGCAATCGGGCGACTGCGGGGGAACATGGGAGATCTATCGTTCTCAGCGGGGGATCTGGACGCGGCCCGAGTCATGTACGAAGAAGGATTGGCGAGTATCGACTCCGTTGCGGACAGGGTCATCGGCAGGCATGACATCCTGGAACTGAGAGAGGCATTGAAGGATAGGATACAGGTGTGCGTCGATGCCTGAGTTCGGCCCGGCTCAGGAGGCGTCCCCCCACCCCTTTTCAAGATCCCTCGCCTCTTTGGTTAGTTGGAAGGTTGAGAAGGCCGGATCCGCTCTCTCCCGGTCGTTCAACTCCATCCGGACCATGTCAGCGAGCTTGCGGATCCGAAGGGGGCCGGCTTCATGCGCATCGGTCCCAGCGTCTGTCTTCCGGGCCTCATCCATGGCACCCTTGAGATGACCGGCTACCACATCGAAGGGCCCGCCTCTCAGGGCAACAATCTTCGCCCTGAAAAACTCGTTCCAGGTCACTGCCGCCCCCCGGACGCGGGTCTTCAGAAGCTCGATGTATGAGAACCGCCACTCCTGGTAGAGGTCTTCGGGACGCGGCAGCTCGGGTGTAGTGACCTCCCGGCCGTCTACCTTTGCCAGCATCATCCAGGCGTTCGGACAAATCCGCTGGTGGCGGACCGCGCGGTTAAGGAGTTTGCCGCGAAGCTTAGCAAACTCCGGCGCTGCAAGGTAGGCTTCCAGAAAGGCCCGCACGACTTCCGGGCAGAACTGCCTGCCCGCGCCGCGGGCGACCTCGTCCAGCACATCCCCCTCGGACAGCGCGGTACGGTAGGGGCGGTCCGTGGTCATCGCGTCCAGCGCGTCGGCCAGGCCAAGGACACGGCCACCCAGGGAGAGCGCGTCCTCGTGATCCACCGGAAGGTAGCCCTTCTTTGTTGGATGGAAGACGACCTCGGTGCGGCCCTCGACCTCTTCCCATCGAGGATAGTACCCCCCTCCGTCGAACTGGTTGTGGTGCTCCATAATGCTGTCGATGATGCGGCTGGTCCCCGGGAATCCGCCGAGCAGG
>CAYOTU010000028.1:0-5617 GCA_964406905.1 uncultured Myxococcales bacterium
GTACGTTGAGGTTGCGCAACGCCGCGAGAGCGGATGCAGCGGCGACCGAATGCACTGGTTATTTTGCGACGGACCCTTATTCACCGGGTTCGTTGAAAGAGGCGAAGAGGGGCTGAAGTTTCTCGTATGTAGCGAGCAGGGCTTCCGGGATCACCCTCATCTCTCCAACAACGGTCATGGCGTTGGTGTCGCCGAACCACCGGGGTACGATGTGCCAGTGGATGTGATCCGCCACCCCCGCGCCCGCCGCGGTGCCGAGGTTCATTCCCACGTTGAGGCCGTCCACAGAGAACGCGTCGGAGAGGATGTCCATGCTCGTAATAAGGAGTTCATGGAGGTCAGTGCGTTCTGCTGCGGTGAGGTCCGAAGGGCGCGACACATGGCGCCGCGGCGCCACGAGGAGGTGCCCGTTGGAGTAGGGATAGCGGTTCATGATCACGAAAGCATTGCGGGTACACGCCAG
The DNA here is from genome assembly GCA_964406905.1 of uncultured Myxococcales bacterium. GTDB lineage: Bacteria > Myxococcota_A > UBA9042 > CAIXZC01 > CAIXZC01 > CAZNWW01. The sequence goes on from CAYOTU010000028.1 coordinate 464, forward strand.
GACCAGAGACTCGGGGGAGGGTCCCCGGACAGGCTCGTCACAGAGGAAGCAGGTCATGGGCTTTTCTCCTAGGATGAAGCCAATTCGCCAGGGCGCCCACAGGGTCTTCATTAAACCTTCCTTGCGCTCGGAGCGAGGCGCCGCAGGGACCAAGAGCCAGCGCCTGCCACGACCAGGGTGCAGAGGCCGTGGGGCAGGATGTCCTGGTCAACCAGTCCGAACAGATGAGCGGCGATCCCCAGGGCTGAGATGGCGACACCGGCCAGGAGGTACCACTCCAGAAAACGGACCCGATCTCGCCAGAGGAGGAGGATCCCCCCGACCACGAGGGTCAGATGCCCCGGGTGGAAGAAGAGCACCGTTCCGTTTGGGCGGGTCTCTGGGTAGGGTGAGGCAAACCAAGCCACCAGGAGGATCCCAGCGTAGAAGGTAGCCGCGAGGCCGACGACGATCCACTGTATGGCCAGGACACGGCGTCCCCGGCGAAACACTGCAGGCCAGCCGAACGTTGCGGCCAGGAGGACCAGGGCGAGGACGCCGGCCCAGGGGGAGGGGAACGGGGGAGCACCGATGCGCCGCCCGGTGAGGATTCGTTCACCGGTGACCACGGGGTGTCCGTTCACGGTCAGCGCCTCCATTTCTTCGGCCAGGAACCAGGGCAGGAACATCTGCTCCCAGCGAGAGACGGGCTGGTCGATTTCTCCGTTGAGGAGGCCGTAGACCAGCCAGCGTGTGGGCGCAAACCGGGCCCGGTAGAGGCTGGCGTTTATCAGATCCCGGAAGGAAACCCCAGCGTCTTCGATTTTGGTCTGCGTCCCGAGCGCACCTGCCAGGACCCCGTCGAGGAGGTCCCGCAGCTTGGTAGCGCAGTTGTTGTGGAAGTGGTGGTAGCGGTAGGTGGTGTACGTCACGCTGGGATCGGTGAAGAGACGATCACGTAGAGCCGTGAAATCAGTCTCGCTGAGGACCGAGTCAGCGTCCACCAACTTGAAGTCGGTCAAGAGGCGTCGAACAAGGATCCGAATCTGTGCCTCGGAGAGGTCCAGGTCTTGCTCTATGATTCCCCCGAAGTCGTCCTGGTACCATGAGATCATGTCCGGGAAGTTGGTGCGACTACAGTAATAGTCGAGCTTCCCTACCAGAAAATTCCAGCCCATGAGGGGATCGCTCGTGTCATAGGTGCCGTAGTCCACGGAGATGTCAGCGTCCTGATAGCGAAGGCGGAGCGCTATATGGCCGAAACCCGTGAAGAGGCTGTCTCCTGGGAACATGGTCACCAAGGAAACCTTTGTGGAAGGGGCTTTAGCCCCGATTTCTGCCTCGAATGCGACCGCTGGGAGCCCCAGAAGCCCCAGCAGGAGGAGGACAGTAACGATACGCTTAGATCGCATCGTTTCCCTCCTTATTAAATCGTCGAAACCGTCGTCCCAGGAAGATCGCCAGAACGATCCAGATTATGACCAGGGAGACCGTCATGATCATATACCAGCGCAGGTCTTCGATGTCGTAAATGACGAAGAAGCCCTGGAGCGCGATCATTGCGAGACCGGCCAGGGCCTTGGCGGTGCGGAGGATGAACATGTCGATGAAGGCCAGGGCTTTATACTTGTCCTTCCGGGGCACTGGGACGAAGAGCATCTCCCGGGAAGTCTGGTTGATGGAGTAGTTGAACGCGTTGTCCGTCAGGAAGAGCGCCTCTATGGTTACCAGCATCGGGATGATGAAGAAGCCGGTGGAGAGGACCAGGATGAGCACCGGGAGGACGAGGAGGGCCGCCGTGATGCCGAGGCGCCTCAGGATCAGGGGGGTGAGGACAATCTGCGCAAACACCGCGATGATGTTCATGGTGAGAAAGAACTCGGAGAAGAAGGAGCCGAGGGTGCCGCTCCCAAAGAAGAAGACGATGCTGCCTTCTACGTTGTAGGTGATCTCCACGGCCTTGTGGAAGCAGAAGTCACTCACCGTGGAGATGAACTCATAGGAGGCCAGGAGGACGCAGATGGCGAGGAAGTAGCGGGAGCGGAGCACGGTGTGCGCGCCCTCCAGGGCCTCCGCCAAGCGTGTTTTACGGGCCTCGACGATGGGACGCTCGTCCCGTGGGTGGCCTCCGGTGCGGCGGCTGACGCCCCAGATGATGAAGAAGAGGAGTCCGTAGACAGCGAGGACCATGAGCATCATGTTCCCCGGGTCGGTCACTGCTTCGATTTTTTTGTTAAAAAAACTACCGAAAAAGCCGCCGAGGACGCCACCCGCTCCGATAAGGCCATAGAGGCGATGCGCAGAGTCGCTGTCGGAGATATCCGCGAGGAATGTCCAGAAGAGGGCAACGTTCACGGTGATGAAGAGGTCCAGGAAGACGTAGAATGTATAGTAAAGGAGGGATTCGCCCTCGAAGCGGTGGAACGCGAACGCGAAGAACGCGATGAGCCAGAAGAAGGACCCTATGACCAGGTACGCCAAGTGTTCCCGGTTGAAGCGGGTCACCAGAACCGAGTAGCCGATGACCACCACTGACAGGAGCAGCGCAGAGATCACCCGGAGCATGGGGATCGGATCCGCGGTCAGGTTCGAGATGGTGAGCGCGCTGCGCGCGGGTTTGAGGAACCAGTAGGACGCGATAACGATGAAGAAGTAGAGGAACATCAGGAGGGTGCGGATGCGCTCTCCCTTCCGAATGTCCAGGATCGTCTTGAACAGGCCCACTCATCCTCCCGGGGGCGACGTCAGTAGTTGGAGACTACCATGATGCAGGCGTGGTGGATCGCTGTCTCAAAATTCTTTTTGGCCAGGGCGATTATTTCATCATCGAAGGAGCCGTCCTGAAGCCAGACCAAAGGGAAGCGTTCGGGATCAAGGTTTTCGAGGACTGCCCTGGTGACCTTTGGGGGTGTGACGAAGGTCACGATGTGGACCGGGTCGGGGAGGTCCGCCGGGGTCTTGAAAACGTGCAAGCCCTGGATCGTCTCCTCCTTCGGGTTCACGGGGAGGACGGTGTAGCCCTTAGCCTTCAAGTTTCCCGGGATGATGTTGCCGTACTTCTCGGGGTTGTTGCTTGCGCCGATGATAGCTATGCGCGTAGCGGGGGATTTGTCCCTGAGGCGGGTCATGACAGCGTCGGGGATGGGGAGGATGGGGTGCTCGGTGTTCATGATTATTCCTTGTGCTGGGCCGCTGATGGCTGTGCGGCCACGGGAGCCAGCCAGCCAAACTTTACCAGGTCGGCCATGGTTGTGCCCCGAAGGACAGCGACCGCGGCCTCGGAGGCCCGCCGGATTGTGTCGTGGATGGGGCAGGTGTCCGGGCCGGGACAGTGCCGGGTGTCGTAGAGGCAGAAGTATTCGATCGCTTCGCGCTCGATGGCTATCAGGACGTCCGCTATGGAGATTTCCTCGGGGGGCCGACCCATACGAAAGCCTCCGTTCTTGCCCCGCTTGGACGCGAGAATCCCTTTTTTGGCGAGCTTCTTCAGGATCTTGACCATGTATGATGACGAGACGCAGAGTTTCTCAGCGATCTCCGGGGCTTGAATCGGCGTGTCGATGCAGTACACCGACATGTACCACACAGCATGGATAGCCATCTCGCTCGACATTGTTATCTTCATCTGCCCTCCTGCCTCGTCAGGGGATTGTTGTCCATCGGTTCATGTTTCGTCAACCGCGTTTAGCTGTCCGGTTGCCGCGGTACGCCGGAACGACTATCCTGGTCGTCAATTTTGTTCCAGCACGGTGACGCAGAGGAGGGCCCGCTCGCCAGGGTCGGTGAGTCGTGTCAGCGCGTCCGCGGTCTCCTCGGCAGATAGGACTCCGCCGATCTCGGTGAGGAGGCTTCGCCGCGCGGCCACGCCCGAGAGGAGGGCCAGACCGTCCCGGAGGCGAGTGGCCGGAGGCAGGTTGCAGCGTGCCAGGAGCGCGTAGATGTGACGGTCCCGTTTGGCTGGATCCAGGCGATTCCGGAGGGCCCGACTTCGTCGCAGCCACTCCCTGGCCAGATCCGGCGTCAGGCCCTCGTAGAGCGGTGCGAGGGCCGCTGCCCGCCAGGCGTCGTCGGGGATGGCCTGGAGACCTTCACGAATAGCGTCCCGGTCGCCACGGTGGGCAGCAGCGGCCGCTCGCTCGGTCAGGCAGGCCCCGATGAGTTGAGGGTCTCCCAGCGCGTCGCAGGTTCCCGTAGCGGCCGTGGGTACGTTGTCTCCGGATGTTTCATCGGCTTGCCCGGTTTTGCGGTTTTTGAGGCGGGCAGCGGCCTGAAGCAGGGGCTCCAGCGCGGGACCCTTGGGCACAGCGGAGAGGGCCTGGAGCGCCAGTTCGGGGTCCCCCTGGTGGAGCCAGGCCCACGCGGCGGCCTCGAGCACCTCAGCGCGCAGCGCGGGATCGGTCACCTTGTCCGCTGCGACCATCGCAGCCTGGGGACGTGTCTCGGCCAGGCGGGTGAGGGTTTGGACCAGCGTTCGATCGCGTAAGGACTCGTCTTCAATCGTTTCGAGTCCCTCTGAGATGTCTTCCGAGTCGGTGAGAAGACCCACCAGGGCCTCGGCCCGGACGTCGGGAGCCTGGATGGCGTCTACCCAGATTCGGGCCGAGGCCGGGTCCGTCGTCGCCAGGCTGCGGGCGACGTCCCAGGCTGTGCGGTCACTCATCTCCATGTGGTCCCCGAGGGCCCCATGGCAGGCCAGGGCCATGTCGCTGGCATCTGCCGCCAGGTCCAGCGCGCAGCGGGCCAGGACGCGACGGAGGGCTGCGTCGTCCAGGTCTGCTGCGTGGAGGAGCGCGGGGAGATTGACCGGGTCCATTGGGGAAGCCAGGCGTGGCAGGAGCGCAATGAGCGTGTTCTCCCGCTGTTCCGGTGGCAGAGCAAGGGCCTGGTCAGCGGCCCAGGCAGCATCGCGGCTGGCCCACGCGACCGTCAACCGAAGGCTGAGCGTCTCCCGATGAGAAGACGGGGGGAGCGAGGCGATAGCGTCAAGGCCGGTACGGAGGATTTTTTCGTCGCTTGGATCCGGGGTGACCGACGGCCGGAGGTAGGCGAGGAGCGCGTCGAGGGAGAGGCTCGTCGAACTCGCGTCTCGGTTTGTTGGTTGCTTTTCGGGGCTCGTCGAGCTCGCGTCTCGGTTTGTTGGTTGCTTTTCGGGGCTCGTCGAGCTCGCGTCTCGGT
>CAYOTU010000028.1:5717-15435 GCA_964406905.1 uncultured Myxococcales bacterium
CTCGCGTCTCGGTTTGTTGGTTGCTTTTCGGGGCTCGTCGAGCTCGCGTCTCGGTTTGTTGGTTGCTTTCCATCCGAGCCGCGACCGAAGCCCGAAGGGCGCAGGTGCCGAGCATCTTCAGGCTCGGCCTGTCCCCAGGCACGCTCTTCGACGGGTGGATCCTCGTCAGCGCGACAAGCGGCAAGAGAGAGGAGAACGAGGAAAAAAAAGGCTGCCTGGGGTCGCAGTCGCGTTCGCAGTCGCGTTCGCAGTCGCACTACTGGCTCTTGTATAGCTCGGCGCCCGAGAGGGCCTGGTACCAGCCCAGGTGGACCTGGATGCCACCCACCACGAGGACGCGACCGTCGCTCAGGAGCGCGGCCGCGTGGTCCCAGCGTCCGGCGACCAGGGGAGAGGGCGGACCCACGTCGATGGTTTTCTTATGGGCCGCGTTGATGTATTCGAAGATGGTCTCGTAGGTCCCTGCGGTGGTGTTGTTGGAGGTGAGGCCTCCAGCGAGGAGCACTACGTTGCCCGGCAGGGTGGTGGCCGTGAGGCCGCCCCGGGGGACCTCGAGTTTGAAGTTGGCCGCTTCTGTATCGTCCAGGAAGGCCTCGCTCTTGATGTTCCAGACGCAGATGTCCTTGGTAGGCTGGTCGTGCGTTATGTCCTTGAAGCCACCGACGAAGTATAGGAACTTCTGGCTGGGCACCAGTGCGGCTGCATGCATGGTCTTGGCCTTGGCGGAGAAGCCCTGCTTCTTCTCGTTCTCCGAAAGGCAGAGGTCGTACGCGATGCCGTCGAAGTTCGGGGTCTGGAGGCTCAGATCAAAGATCTCGTAGGTGGATATGACCCCCGTGTCGTCCTCGCCGCCTGCTATTACGATCTTGTCCCGGCTTTCCTTGACACCGGTGATCAATGTAGCAGTGTGGCGCCAACGCGCGTTCTGGAGGACCCCGGAGCCCTTGGTTCCCTCCCCCTTGTTCCAGATCTCGTACTTGTCGGAGCCGGTGCCGTAGCCGCCAGCCAAGAGGATGTAGCCGTCACCGATGTCGCTGAAGAGGGTGGCGGTATGCCAGGCCCGGGTGAACTGCATGGGGAGGCCGGCGCTGAAGGTCCCTGAGAAGGGGTCGAAGATCTCGACGGTGCTCAGGGCCTCCTTGTTGTCCCCGATGCCGCCGAAGAACGCTATCTCCCCTGAGGGCAGCTCCACCGCGGCCGCGAAGGCCCGGCCCTCGTTCATCACCTGGGCAGTACCGAAGCCCACGGGCGCGAACTGGCCCGAGGTGGGGTCGAAGGTCTCCGCAGTGTTCAGGATGGCGTTGATGCACTCCACGCCGTCCCAGTCCACGCAGTCGTTCTTGAACTCAGCACCCCCCGCGATGAGGATTCGGTCGTCGTACATCACCTGGACCGCGGCCCCCCAACGGGAGTCGGTGGGAGCGGTCTCCGACCCCAGGGTGTCCACAGGGGATATCATGGTGTTGAGCTTCTGTAGGAAGAGATTGACGTTCTCGGGGTCCGCACCCTTGGAGTGGCTGAAGGGCGGGGTGCACCCCCCGGAAAGGGGCTCGCCGGGTATGGGTTGGCCTGTGCCGTTGTCCACTTCGGGGAGACACTCGAGACAGACCACCACGTCGTCCCCAAAGGGAAGGGGTTTGAGCGCTGCAGTGTGGTCGCTCCAGAGCACCGTCTTACAGCTCTCCTTGCTCCCGATGGTTGAGCACACCCGAACGTAGTCGCAGAATTCGAACGGGTCGTCATCGGGGAACTGCGCCGGATCCGGAGCGACGACGTTGATCTCGAGCCCCAGAGAGACATCCCCATCGCCGCCGCAGGCGCTGGCCAACAGGACCAATAAAGTGAACCAGAATCCAGGTGAAGCGCGTCTCATTCCTCTCTCATCCTTTTTTTCTCGTGCGTGCGCGGCGTCTTGTCCCGGGCTACCAGCCGATGGTGGCCGAGTATCCCGAGGTGCCGCCGTTGTCCAATGCGTCGTACAACAGGTAGCCGCCACCCGCGGCCGCACCGGCCGCTACCACGCCGATTCCTGTCCAGAACCACCACTGCTTGGTGATGGGTTTGCTGAGTCCATTTTTCCTTTTTGACGGAGGCCGGACGATGTCCGCGGTGTCGGTGAGGCCCAGCTCTTCCTCTGTGGCGAAGATAGATGACAGTTCGCCGTAGTCGTCTTTCTTTTCGGTCCCCTCAGCGGTCCGGGAGGGGAGGGTCTTCTCAACCCGATCCGGGGTGACCCGGACGGGCTCGACCTTTTTTTCCGGCCGGACAACCACCACTGGCTCGGGGACGGGCTCGACTTTCTTGACTAAAGGCACGGGGGCGGGCTCGACCTTCTTGACCACGGGGACGACCACAGGGGCCGGCTCCACCTTCTTGACTGCCACCACGACCGGCTCCGGCTCGTTGATCAGGTACACAGCGGGCACGTCCTGCACCACGCGGTCCTTTGGGAAGGTGCGCAGCGCAGTGTCGAGGTTGGCCTCGAGGTAGAGGAGGTAGACCGAGAGGTTGGCCAGGTCCGGAGAGAATGAGACAGGCTCAATCTCCGCGGTCGCCTTCCACTCCTCCTTGAAGAGGAAAAGGGTGAGCTTTGTGCCCTTGCCCTCCATGCTGACGTAACCGAAGAGAAGGTAGGGAACATCGGTTTTACTGGCGAATTCGGCTGCAGCCTGGTTGAACTTGTGACCGTAGTCGCCTTTCTTGGCGAACTGGTAGACCTCGAACGCGATCTTCTCCATGCCCGCGCCCATGCCGCCCATCTTCTGCTTCTTGGGTGCGAGGGTGGCGACGAGCTTCTTGGTACGACCTTTGGAGGGGACGCCGGAGGTCTTGGCCCAGATCTGGAACCCGTCCTTGATCACCTGGATGTAGTGTTTGCCCCGCATGAGGCCCTTGATGTCCACGCCGGACTGGCCGGGGCCGAGGGTGCCCTTGAGGAGGCCGTCTACGTAGACCTTCGCCCCGTCTGCGGGGGTGGCCTCGATGCGCAGGGTTCCGGTCACCTTCTTGGTCAGCAGGGCCTTGAGCTTGTTCAGGGCCGCGATGAAGTCCTTTGGGTATTTCTTTTTGTCTACCACCAGGGTAGGGCGCCAGACGATCACGTCCTTGAGGAGGTCCTCGCCGTTGTCCTTGTAGCCGGCCAGGAAGAAGGCGATGGAGAGTTGTAAGGAGGAGTTCACGAGCTTTTCATAATCCTGTAGTTCCGTGTAGTGCTGCTCGTAGATACCTCTGGCCTGCATGAGGCTCTCGATGGCCTTGGCGTACTCCTTTTTCTCGATGTGGTCCATGCCCTTCCAGAGGAGTCCGTTAGCCTCGTCGAGCCAGGGCGCCTGCTGCGCTGCCTCCTTGCGCTTCTCCAGGACCTCCTTCTCCTCGACCTCGGCCTTGATGTCCTTGTCCTCAATGAGTCGGAAGCGGAGGCTCATCCTGAATACGTTGAGGTAGTCCCGCTGGATTCGGTTGAACGCGGTGTCCTTGACCCCGGCACCCTTGACAAGAGGGAACGAGTAGAGCCGCAACTTCCCGCCTTCGTTCCCTCGCACTCCCTGGGCCGTCGCTGTGGACGCGGTAAAGACTAGGATAACCGCCGAGAGGAGCGAGATGAGTCGGCGTGTGTAGCGAAGCATGGTGAACCTCCTGACCATAGGAATTGCGGTTGTTTGGACCAAAAAATACCTATGGTTTCAACGTTTGATACCACCAAAGGTATTCCAGGTCAATCGCTTCGTGGAGTCCGTTGACGCGATGCGAAGCGCGGGTACAATCGCCTCATGAAGACCTCGCCTCAATCCCCCCGCGGCCGCGGATCGCTTCTTGCCGAGATCGGCGTCGTGGTCCTTTGCGTCGAAGCGGTGGCACTGGCGGCTATTCTTCTCCCCCGTATCTGGCCCGCGGCGGGGCCCTACCAGGGCGTGATCATAGCGCTGGCCTTTCTCTACGCGCCGGTCCTGGCTGATCGATGGGCCCGAGAGCGGCCTCTCCCGGTTCCGCGGGGCGCCGCACTGCGTTCCCTTCGCTGGGGTCTCCTGGTGGCAGGTGTTGTCCTGCCTCTCTTCGCGGTGGGGAACCACCTGGTCCAGAGACACGTCCATGGCCGCTCACTTCGCGCAGGGCCCGGGGGCTGGATGGAGACCCTCAAGGACTGGCCATCGGAGTGGGAGGGGCGCCCCCCCGCGCTGGACGGCGACGCGCCTCGGATCTGGGTGGACCGCGGAGTCCTGGTTGTGCTCGCACCCCCGTCCGCGCCCGTGGGAATGCGTTTGGACTGGACCGCGGCCGCGGGTGCGCGTCCGCACGCTGTGGTGGTGGTGGAAGGCGATCTCAGGGAGATCGGGCCGGTGCCCCCGGGGCCCGCGGACCTGTCCCCGGGCGCGGCCCTGGCTTTCTCCGCACGTGGAGTGGAGTCGATCACCTTGGATGGGGCAGCGGAGGTCCTCGTCGGGGGCACAGGGGCCCGGCGGGACGCACCCCGGGACCAGCGCCGGGGCTGGACCTGGTGGCTGTGGATTCTGGCCAGCCAGGTAATCCTGATAGCGCTCCCCGAAGAGGTCTTCTACCGGGGCTGGCTCCAGCCGCGGCTCCGCCGGGTCTGGCCCGGGGGGCTCAAGGTCCTGGGCGTCCCCGTAGGGCCGGCGATTTTCATCACCTCGGTCCTCTTCGCGCTGGGTCACGTGGTGACGATCCCCGCGGCCTTCCGCCTGGCGGTATTTTTTCCTTCGCTCCTCTTTGGCTGGCTCCGGGATCGGACCGATCATCTGGCCGGACCCGTGGCATTACACGTGCTCTCCAACCTGACGATGCTGACGGTGATGCGGTTCTACGGCTGAGAGCCCTGGGGGGGCGGGCGATTGATAGGGAGCCATACGGTCATGCGGGTTCCCTTGCCGGGAACGCTGGTGCAGTCGATGCGGCCTCCGTGGCGTTCGACGATGGTCTTGCTCACGTGAAGGCCGAGACCGGTGCCCGTGCCCTCCTTCGTGGTGAAGAAGGGGGTCCAGATGTCTTCCATATTTTTATCGGGGATGCCCGTGCCATTGTCCACCACCTGGATGAAGGCTTGGTCACCGGTGGATCCCACCTGGACATTGACCCGCCCGTCCTCTACATCCCCGTCCACGTCCACGGCCTGGGCCGCATTGCGGATGAGGTTCACCAGGACCTGCTTGATCTTGTCGCTGTCCACCTCCACGGCGAGGTCCACTTCGATGATCACCTCGATGGGGATTTCCTTTATTTCCCGGTCGTAGCGGAGGAAGCGCACCACGGAGTTGACCAAGCCAGCCAGGTGGATGGGCTCAGCGCTGTGAGCGAGACCATTCCCCGAGGAGAAAGCCCGTATTTCGCCCACCAGATCGAGGATCCGTTTATTGGACTCGAGGATCATATCGGAGTACTCCCGGATCACGTCGTCCGCGGGGTATCGTTCGCGTATCATCTCCGCTAGCATAATAGGCCCCATCATGTTCCGGATCTCGTGCGCAATCCCCGAGGCGAATTGCCCCACGGATGCCAGGCGTTCCTGCTCCACCAGGCGTTCCTGCGCGCTCAGGAGGGTCGCCTGGGCGGCCTGGAGTTTCTCGATGGTCCGCTGCTGCCGCTCCACCAGACGGGCGTTCTCGATAGCGGTAGCCGAGAGGCTCGCCAGGACCGTCAGGAGGAACATGTCCTCCTCGGAGAACACGGCGGACCGATCCTGGCTGGTCACCTGGACCAGGCCGATTACCCGCTCCATGGTTATCATGGGGACGCACATAAGCGAGTGGAATCCGTACATCATAATGCTCTGTGAGCCGGTGAAGCGGTCGTCGGTGTGCGCGTCCGAGGTGATCACCGCCCGCTTGGAGTTGATCACCTCGCTGATGATCGTGTTGCTGATCCGGATGTCCTTCTGGGTCTTGCCTTTGCGGTCCCGGGAGATGATCGGGAGCAGCTCCGAGGTCTCGGGGTCCAGGAAGACCACGGTGACAAAATCCACCCGCTTGAAGACCTGGAGCACGTACTCCACCGTGGTGTCGACAATGTCGTCGAGGGCCAGGGCCCGCTGGAAGGATTTGGCCGCGTCGTAGAGCACAGCGAACTGCTGGGCCTGGCGGAGGAGCTTGCCCTGCTGGTGGCCCTCGTCCTCCCCCGTGGTGAGGTCCTGTATGTTCGAGATCCCCGCGGCCTTGAGGTAGTTTTCGAGTCCGACCCGGTCCAGATCGGGCAGGGCCATCTGTTCAGCGGAGCGAACCAGCATCGGCGTATTTATGTTCAGCTCCTGGGTCACCAGGAGGCGTTGCGCTGTCTGGGTGCGCTTAATTGGGAGGCAGACCTGTAGCTCGGTGTTCCCGACCCGGACAAGGTCCCCGTCTCGGAGGGGGCGCTTCTCCACCCGGATCTCGTTGACCAGGGTGCCGTTGTAGCTCCCCGCGTCCTCGATCCAGAATTCGTCCTCCTCGAAACGGATCTCCGCGTGAAAGCGGGAGATCTGCGGGTCGGGCAGGAAGAGCTCGTTGTCCTGGGAGCGCCCCATGCGGAGGCGGCCTTCTTCTACCGGTATTGTCTTCCCGGCCTTGGCGCCTGTCTTGATCACGAGCTTGAGCATCAACCTCTCCCGTGTGCGGGGAGACGTACGGTGAAGGTAGCGCCCCCGCCAGGTCTGGTGTCCAGCGTGATCGTCCCGCCGTGCTCCTGGACGATCCCGTAAGTGATCGAGAGGCCGAGCCCCGTCCCCACGCCTGTGTCCTTCGTAGTAAAGAAAGGATCGAAGATCCGGTCCCGCACCTCAGCGGGGATCCCGTGCCCATCATCCGACACTACCATGTCCACGTGGCCCTCCAGCGTTACCTGGGTAGCGACGCGGATTCGTCCCCTCGCGTCAACCGCCTGGAACGCGTTCTGGAGCAGGTTCACCGCTACTTGCTGCAGCTTGTTCGCGTTGCCGTGGGCCAAAGGAACGTCCGCGCCGAAGTCCTCTATTATTTCGACGGCCTTACCCTTGAATTGGGTGTTGACAAGGAACACAGAGTCGGTCAGGACCCGCGCTAAGTCCACGGCCCCCATTACGTCGTTGGGGCTCCGGGAGAAGTCCAGGAGGCCTCGAACGATCCGAGTACAGCGGTCCGCGGCCTGGAGGATTTCGTTGAAGTCGTCCATGAGTTCGTCATCCTGGAGCATCCGGGCCCGGGATGCGCCCATCTGTGCGAAGGAGCGGATCACCCCGAGGGGGTTGTTCAGTTCGTGGGCCGCGCCGCCCGCGAGCTGGCCCACTGCGGCCATCTTATCCGCCTGGACTACCTGGCGCTGGAGGTTGCGCTCCTCGGTGACGTCCCGATAGGAGCAGACGTAGTGGGGGGCCTCTCCCCTGTAGGCCCGGAAGCGGTAAGCGTGCATCCGGAAGATCCGTTTGGTTCCGGGATGAAATAACTCCACATGGCCCACGAGTCCCTCGTCCACTGAATGGGTAACGTCTTCGATGGGGCAGTTCTCGCAGGGGGTGTCCCGGCCAAAGAGGACCCGATGGCAGCGTTTCCCGAGCGTGTCCCGGATGTCACAGGCCCCCAGGTCCGAGACAGCGAAGTTGGCCCGCTGGATCCGGAAGGACGCGTCTACCAGAATGACCGGGTCCAGGATCGCGTCGATGGTCCCCTCAAGCTCTTTCTTGGCGCGGCGTACGGACTCGTAGACCCGCTCCCGCTCTACGGGGCTCCTTATGGACAATGTATCGAAGACGTCCGGTGTGCTCATGGTCAGAGATCGTACTCCTTCTCCAGTGCGGTCAGCTCCTCCTCCGAGATGGTGAAGATCCCGCTGCCCGATGTCCTTCGGCCAGGCGCGGCCGCGGTCTCGCCTGTACCCGTCTGGAGGCGCTTGATGGTCTCCGCCTGGTTCCGTACCACAGCGGTGAGGCGGCGGTTCTGTCGGCGGATCTCGAACTCCCGCAGCCCCAGCCGCACGGTGATTAGCACGTCGTTGTTGTCCCAGGGCTTGGTGAGAAAGCGGTAGATCTCGCCTTGGTTGATGGCGTCCATGGCCATGTCCAGATTTGCGTTCCCCGTGAGGATCACCCGAACAGTGTCCGGGCGCAGGAGCCGCGCCTTGCGCAAGACCTCGATGCCGGTCATCCCGGGCATCGTGTGGTCCGAGATTACCAAGTGGATCTCCTCCTTACGCAGGATCTCCACCGCCTCCTCCGGGGACGTGGTGGCCCGGATATTGTATCCCTCGTATTGTAAGAGCCGGCTCAGGGCCTTCAGGATCGGAGCTTCGTCATCTACCAGCAGGATAGAGTGTCCGGCCATTTGCTCTCCTTCCATGTCGTCTCAGCGGAGCTCTGCGTCTATAACGCAGATGCTCTTGGCCGAGTAGGTCATCGTGGCACACGTGAAGCCGCTGCCGCAGTCAAAGTTCGACACGCAGCGACGCATGCAGACAAAGGCCGCGTCTTTCTGGACGCAAATAGCACCGAAGGGGCAGTCCGCGCCGAGGCCGCAGGGTGTAGCGCAGAAGCCGTCTTCGTCCTCGGGGCGGTAGCAGTCCCCGTCGGTGCATTGGTTGTCGTCCTCGCACGGGGTGCCGCCGAGGCCCGAGGTGACCAGGGCGCAGGCGTACTTGCCCGAGGGTGCGGGGGGTGAGACCGGGTCTCCGAAGATGCATGAGAGGCCCATCCCCTCCGGGCCGCAAGGTTCGTCCCAGCCGGCGCAGGAGGGCGCACAGACGGCGGAGGCGCCCCCCAGATCTACACAGAGGCCCTCTTCGCAGTACTCGGCACCTGAGCAGTAGTCCGTGCATACCCCGCTCTGGATCGAGGGGTCCGAGATACAGACCCCCATCTGGCAGGACTGGTCAGAGGAGCAGGGGTTTCCGGAGTCGGAGCAGGTGCCGACCACCAAGAGACCACACACGCCGCTCTGGCACTCCGCGGCGAACGCGCAGGCGCTGCCGATTGGGAGGCCCGCGGTAGGTGTGGCGCAGACCAGGACCTTCAGCTCCGAGAGGTTCTCCCGTTCCTCGCAGATCAGCCCGTCGCCGAGGTCCACGCAGTCCGCGGTGGTCTCGCACGCGGGGAGGCAGGCCGTGACCCAACCCAGCCAGATGCACTCATGGTCGTCGGGGCAGGCCGTATCCATGCCGCAGCCCACCTTGGTGCAGCGGAAGCCACCCCCCAGGTGGACGCAGGACAGGTCGCCCGCGCAGTCGCCGTGGTCCTCGCAGGTAGCACCTGCCGGAAGTTCTTCGTCACCCACGGGATGACAGATCAACTCCGCTCCGCCGGTCGCGTCGGGGATTCCCTTGCAGCCATAACCGGGGCGGCAGTCCCCGGGGCCACCGCAACGGTTGAAGCATCCGGAGCCGTTCTCCAGAAGGGGGAGGCAGGCCGCGCCCTCGGGGCAGGTGTCGTTTCCGGTACAGCCGAGGAGGGTGCAGTAGCCCCCGGGCCAATCGAAGCAGACCCCCGCGTCCGCGCAGTCTTTATCCATGAAGCAGGCCGCGCCCACCGCGCCGGGAGCCACCGCGTCGGGGTTTCCGCCCGGATCCTCGGGGATGTCGAGGTTGTCCTGGACCTCGATGCCGTCCGGCGTGACCGTGGTGTCCGGGGGTGTAACGATGTCCACTACCGGGGTGTCGCCCCCGCCGGTGGTGTCCTTCGGCGGTTTCCAGTTCGGGTCAATTACGCAGGTGGCTGTGGCGTGATCGACCTTGTATCCCGGGTCGCATTTGTAGCAGACCTTGAGGACCG
>CAYOTU010000029.1:0-15198 GCA_964406905.1 uncultured Myxococcales bacterium
TGATGTTCGCGGATCCTGTCGTGAAGGTGATCCCCACGGAGACTGCGTCGTCCTGCCCGTCTCCGTCCAGATCGATGTCCGCGTTGAGGAAAACCCCGAGCAGGCTCAGGATCATCTCCTTGTCCGGAAGCTGATCCGCAGGGATCGCTTCTATCGCGTCGTAGAAGGCCTGCTCAGGAATCGCGCCGCCGATGACCCCCACCATGGATTGAATGTCCCCACCGCCCGAGAGAACCAGGGTCGCTTCGATCACCGAGCGCTCTACGACGAGATCCATGGGCGCGTCCCCTAAGCCCATGGGCACCGGCAGGGAGAAATGATAGCCGGGACCACCCGCTGTAAGCGCGCTTCCCGCAATGACCGTGTTGTCGAAGAGGACCATGGGCAGGCAGGTCACAGAGTCGTAGGACGATGACGCTACCCAGAAATCACATTGCTGGCCCGCAGGGTTGCACGCGGGGCTCTCCTTGATCCCGTAGAACAGGCCCAGATGCAGACCGCCGTCGGCCTGGGGCCGCATCTCGAAGAGGAGGTTGAGGTCCCCCGAATCCACCATCTCCTGGAGGAGATCCTCCGGCAAAATACCCGTGAGCCCGCCCAACATTCCCAGGAGCCCCCAGAGCTGGTTATCCAGCCCGGACTCGCAATCTCCGGAGGGCGAGCAGGTCGTGGGATCCTGGTCTACATCAATGGCCTCACCGGGGTGCCCCCCCGAACCCACGGCCAACTCGTTGGCCCGCTGGGTCGGGTCGAAGGTCGTGGGGAGTTGGCACGCGCCGATCTCGCAGGTCCAGGTGTCCGGTTCGCACCACTGGCCCCCGGGGCAACCACCGCAAGAGCCGCCGCAGCCGTTCCAGCCACACTCCTTGCCCGTGCAGTCGGGCACGCAATCGAGGATGCACTGGCCGCCCATACAATACTCACCAGCCTCGCAGGTCCCGCAGATGTCTCCGCAGCCATCAGCGCCGCACTCCTTGCCAGCGCACTCAGGCTCGCATTGCCCCACACAGATCCCGGCCCAGCACTCCTCGTTCTCTTCACACTCCCCGCAGAGGCCGCCGCAGCCATCGGGGCCGCAGTTTTTGTTGCCGCACGCCGGGATGCAATCGGGGACGCACTGGTGCCCTTCGCACTTCATGCCCTCGCCGCAGGTGCCGCAGACGCAATCCCCAACGCTCCCGCAGTCAAAACCCTCGCATCCCGTGACACACTCATCGGACTCCCCCTGGCAGATCCCCTCGGGAGAGCAGAACCAGTTCACCTCGCAGGTACCGCACACGCCACCGCAGCCGTCGGGCCCGCAGTCCTTGCCCTCACACGCGGGAATACAGAGGATGTCCTCTTCGACAGGGATGTCCTCTTCGACCGGGATGTCCTCAACGAATGGGAGGTCCTCAATAAACGGGATGTCTTGACCGACCGAGACGTCCTCGCCAAAAGGGACGTCCTGGTCGCCGGACGAATCCTCTCCAGTGACGTCGGGGGTCTCTGCGAGGTCCCCCTCCTGACCGATGGAGATGGGATCCTGCGCACCCCCACAAGCGGAAAGCAACGCCAAAACCCCAAGCCAGACCAGTCGTCTCTTCATCAATTCCTCCCAGTATAAGAAATCTGGAACCGCGGCAGTATACCGAGCGGTCGGGATTTGAACAACCACCCACCCGGTGCTATCATCTCCAACGTCTGCGGGAAGGAGGTCTGCGTGCGAGGACAAACCGGCACCATCGTAATTCTCTGCCTGTGTCTGGGTATCACGTCCGGATGCCGCAGTGAACATCAGGCCCTGGGCACTGTGCCGGACCGCACTCGCTTCGAGGTCCCCGCTAACCAGCCCTTCACCGAGACCGGCTTCCATCTCACCCCGGACACTGACTACCGTTTCCGCCATGTGGAGGGGCGGGTCTGCTACCAGGGAGCGGACCGCTGTGCGCCACCCCGAGGCTCAGACGTGCCCGGCGACGAGGCCTGGGCTCTCCATCTCAAGCTCGGTGACAAGCTGATCCCGTACCGAGACGGGATGATCGTCTCCGTAGACGAGGAGACCGAGTTGGTCTTCTACCTCCCAGAGGGAGACACCGAAGTCTACGACGACGACAAGCTCCCCCTTTACGGGGACAATCAGGGAGCCTATCGCATAGAGGTCGAGGTGCATCCGACCCCGCAGGACGCCACCTTCCGCGCTGGAGTTGTCATCAGCCCGGAGAGCGCAAACGGCTGGTGCGAACCCGCTGTGGATGCCACCATGAAGCACCTCGCTGAATTGGGCACCCGGCAGGTGCTCCTGCCGATCCCACACCTCACCGACGGTCGGACGATCTGGCCCGGACCCCGGACCCCCCGTGTCCTCTGCCTCGTGCGGGCCACCGAGGCCGCCCGGGAGCAAGGTCTCTCCGTGGGCTGGAGTGTGGAGGTAAACCCGGCTGACCGCAGCCCCCGCGCGGATCTCGATCCCCCGGATCGGGATGCCTTCCTGGCTGCCTACGCGGAGTTGGCGCGGGTCTTCGCTGGGCTGGCGCAGGCTGAGGGGGTGGACCTCCTCTCTGCTGGAGGCGGCTTCGCGGCGCTCACCCGTTCCCCGGAGGACCAGGCCCGCTGGCTCAGCCTCTTCCTGGACCTGCACACCCGCTTCTTCGGGACCCTCTTCTACACTGCTGACCGCACGGAGTTGGACCAACTGGAACCCTCCTTCTGGACCACCTGCTGCGACCGGGTCGGGGTCATGCCGGACTACTCCCTCTCAGACGCAACCCTGCCCACGATCCAGCAACTTGTCGCAGCCTGGAAACCCCACATCGCCACGCTACGAAAGACCTTCAAGGACACGGGGCTGCGTCTGGTGCTCGTCGGATCCCCCGCGTACGCCGCCACCACGCGCTGCGCGTACCGCCCCCTGGACGCTGTCCCCGGACGAACCCCGGACGAGATCTGTCAGATGGAGGCCTACAAGGCTTGGTTCCAAGTCTTCGGCCCTGAATCAGGGGCCTTTGCATCGGATCATTTCCTCAGCGCGGTCTCCGTATCCGACGCGACCCTCCCCCTATCACCCCTCTCCCGCTTGGCCGAAGAAATCCTGATCAATGCCTGGAAATAAATCCAGTCATATAGCGGGAGTGGCCACCCGCGGGGTTCTCTGGCTCACGGGCGCCAAGTTCTACTTCATGCTCACAGGTGTGGCCCTCCTCCTGGCCCTCCCCGCGTTCTTCAAAAAATTCCATCCAGCGGGACACGTGGAACTCTATGGAGACTACCGGACGGTCATCGGGCTGGTAAACTGGTTCAACATGGTGCTCATCGGAGGCACCATCCAGGTGGTGGCAAAATACGTGTCCGAGGCGCCTGGCCGCACAGACGCTGTGAAGTGGACCACCCTGCGAATTCAGACAGTGCTCGGTGGCGGCCTCACCCTCCTCCTCTTCTTCGGTGCCGGCCTCCTGGCCCGCCACGCCTATGGCGACGAAGAGCTGGCCCCCTTCCTGCGTCTGGCCGCACCGGTGGTGCTGCTCTACAGCTACTACGCTGTGGTCATCGGCTGCATGAACGGCCTCAGACGGTTCAAGCACCAGGCCCTCATGGACATAGCGTTCGCCACTCTTAAAGTGGGGCTCACCATCGGCCTCGTGGCAGCAGGCCTGGCGATCAGTGGCGCTATCGGCGCGTTCGTGGCCACGGCCGCGGTGATGCTCGGGATCTCATGGGTCGTCCTGGGACGGGAGGGTGGCGCGGGGACAGTAGCTTGGCGGGAGATCCTATCCTTTGAGTGGAAGACCCTGGTCTACGCGTTCCTGCTCAACGGCATGCTCCAGATCGACGTCCAGATCCTGAAGGCCATGGCCCCGGAGCGCCTCGGGGATTCCTCCCTGCAAACGGGGATCTACGCGGCAGCGCTACAGATCGGGCAGCTCCCCTACGTGGCGACCCTCTCAGTAGCGTTCGTGATCTTCCCCCTGATCTCTCAAGCTACCTTCACCAGGGATCGGGACCGTACCCGGGACTACATCCGCACCACGAACCGCTACAGTCATCTGATGCTGGCCGCGCTGGCAACCGCACTGGCGTGCAACGCTAGCGGGGTCCTTGGCCTGGTCTACCCCCAGGAATACCTGGCAGGCGCGCCCATGCTCGCCACCCTGGCCGTGGGCTACGCGTTTCTGGCCGCGGCAGTGATAAGTGCCAGCATCCTTACAGCGAGCGGCCGCCCCCTGGAAAGCGTCGGCATCTTTGCACTCACGCTGGGCACATCAGTGCTTCTGAACGCGCTCCTAGTCCCCCGCTTCGGCGGCATCGGCGCAGCCCGGGCCAGCGTCGCGGCCATGGCTCTGGGCTACCTCGGCGCTACGGCCCTCACCTGGCGCCGCTTCCAGGTGGCGATCCCCCTCCCCACCATCTTCCGAATCGGCGCAGCGGTAGCGGCCACTTGGGCCCTCGGGGCCTACGTGATCCCCGAGGGCGGCAAGCTCCTGACCCTGGTACGGGGCACCGTGCAGTTCGGCTTCTTCTGGGTAGTGCTCATAGCTACGCAGGAGCTGACTAAGAAAGACCTGGAGGGACTGAAAGCAACACGACTGGGTGGTTGAACCAAGATCTCAGTCGAGGTCCAGCCCCTTCTGCAACCTCGAGAAGCGGAGTTGCTGTGAGGTGAGGTCTTCGTCGTACCGAAGCTCCACGTCTACCACATTGCCAGCGTCGTCTGTTTTCGGGACCAGATGGGGAAAGACAAAGGCCGTCTGGGTGGACAGGCCGATGCTGGAGGCACGGCGCTCCACGTCGGTCTTCCAGGCAGAAACGTACGGCGTCCCGAAGGTATCGATGAGCGCCTCCGCTCCCTCGATGTCCGCGGTGGCCTTGATGACCTGGACCTTGCGCAGGAGGATCTCCAGCCCAGCCCGAACCTTCCAGACGTCGTCCACCTTGACGTAGACGTGGCCGTATTGCTCGACGACGCGCATGCCGTAGTCGCCCTTGCCGTCATCGCCCCCCTTCACCAGCCACATGAAGATCGCCTGGCGGCCCTTCCAGTGGGCCTCCTTGATCACGTCGGCGTGGAAGCGCCGGTAGCTTGCCAGAAAACCCTGAAAGTAGGACACATAGGCCGTCGTGAGAATCTCCAGGTGGTCCTTCGCCGGGAAGGCCCCGATCTCCACGAGCTTGGGGTCGGCCATGAAGTACAGGGCCACGAGGTCGGCCCGCATCTCCTCCAGGGGGGAGAAGACCCGGCCTATCAGGTTTCGGGGGTCGCCCTTCAGGTCCCGGGACGGACGCCCCGACCCGTGCCCGATCACCTCGTGCATATACACGGTCCAGTCTCGGGCAAGGCGGCCCAGGCGCCGCACCGATTCCCTATACTCGGGCAGGTAGAACGTATCGATCAACGTATCCCGGTCCTGGGCTGAGCCTGCTGTCATTATGTTGCGGAAGATCACGTTTTTGGCGCCGTGGGTCTCCCGGATGTCCGCGTAGTTCGGCAGGTTGTACCCTGCCCAGGAGACCGGGCCCATGTCCCCCGTGCCCATGACGATGTCGATGATGTTGGAGATGGGCTTTGTCACGTCCTCGCGCTTGTACTCATCGGGCCAGGGCATGCGCGTTTCAAAGTAGGCTGCGTTGTCGGCCAGGCGCTCCACCATCTCCGAATCCGAGAGGAAGCCGGCCATGCCCTCGAATTGCCCGATGACCCCCCGGGGATCCTTGAGCTGCTCGATGAAGCCGTTCAAGAAATCCGTGGCGGACGTGGTCCGCAGCCACTCGATGCTGTGCAGTCGGAACAGTTCCTCCTCGCCGGTCTCGTAGAACTCCACGAGGAACTCAAGGCTTTTCCGCTGATGTCCCTCGTCCGCGTAGGGGATCGCCTTGCGAATAAAATACAGAATCCGCTCGATCCAAGCGCCGTGGGTCCAGGTCACGTCCATGACACGCGGCACCGCAGTCCCCTTTACAGGGTCCAGTTCAAAGCGGACATTCAGACGATTGCGCCAGGTCTCGGAGAGGTTGTCGAGCATGGCCTGGGTTACCCCCGGCGCGTAGAGATTCACCGAACTCTCGGCCACCACGTCCTTCCCGGAATCCGTTACAGTAAGGCTGTGCTCCAGGAAGGAGTCGAAGATCGCACCCCGGATCCCCTCAAAGCGGGTGGCGATATCGGTCCCGGGCAGGAAAGAGAAGGTCTCCCCCTTCCGGGCCAGGCGCTCCATGGCAGCGCGGAGCATCTTCGGCGTCAGGAAACGTGGCAAAAACTTCACACCGCTGCGGTGATCGTAGTTCCCGTGGTTGACCCAAAGGTACTTGAGGTATTCGTGTATAGCGGCCGAGGTGCGGCGGCGTAACTTCTCCCGGCCGGCCCAGATTGTCTCCAGGAGACGCTTGATGGTCAGCGCTGTGCGGTGGTTCTGGATATAGAGCAGTTCGTCTCCCGCAATGGCGGCCCGGGCCATGAAGTACAGGAAGATTTTCTGGCGCTCTGCCAGGGCCTCAAAGCCGTCGGCCTCGAGGCCGATCACCAGAAAGTCAGCGCCGTCCGGCCCGAGGCGCTCCAACTCCCCGACCAGTCGATCAGCGGTGGGCATGGGAGCAGGGGCTGTCTTCCCCGCCCCGGCAGCGGTCACGGCTGGCCGCGGCTGGCCACGCAGCTCGTCCACGATTCCACACGCACCGGGAACACCCGCAGCGCAGAGCCCCTCCAACGCGCCAAGACGCTTCCGTAGAATACGCCGGTTCTTGCGAAACAGATCCCGGAGGCGATCCAACGCAACGATCCTTTGCTCTTCGAGAAAGGGCGGCAGGGTTCGAGCAAGCTCCATGAGCCACCTGACCTCGGCGTCCCTGTTTCGCTTCTTCCTGGCCTGGCTCACGGCCTTGGCGGAGATCCGGAAGTCCCAAGGATCCTGGCTGTGCATTTCGTGGAGCAGGCCCAGTACGACGCGGGTATCCCGACGACGGTACCAGTCCGCCTGGACCCGCTGCGCTGCCTTGTCTCGGGGGGCCACCTGGAGGAGGGCCCGAAGCGTAAGTAGGGCCTCGTCCGAACGGTGTACAGCAAAGAGGCAGACTGCGTTGAGCCGCAACAACTCCACATCCTGGCCTCGAAGAACAAGGCCCGCATCGGCTTGGTTCAGGCAGGCGTCCATGTCCCTGCGAGCCAGCGCTATGCGGCCCAGAAGAAGATGCTGCTCGGGTATGGCGCCATGAATGGCGGCCTGGGCCAGGACCTCCTCTGCGTCATCCAGATGCCCCGCACGGATCAACACCTCTCCGAGGGAGATAAGGATCCCCTGATCCAACGGAGCCAGGCGCTCGGCCCATCGAAGAAGGTCGAAGGCCCGGTCATGGGAGACGTCCAGGTCAAGGAGAACCCGCCCCGCGTCGTGGAGGAGCCGTGCAGCGACCCCTGGATCCGCATCACGTATCGTGTCCTCCGCCAGGGACAGGCGGTACCGAGCTTCCAACTCCCGGATCCGGATCTCGGCCAAGCGCCCGGCCAGACGCCGACGCCGCTCGAACAGCTCCTCCCGCTGCGGGGACTGGTGTGGCGAAGCAACCAAACGCTCGGCCCAGGTGAGGGCCTCGGACACCTGCCCGTCCCGCTCAAGGAGTTCCAGGAGAAGAAGGGCCGCTTCCCCATGCCAGGGGGCCTTGGAGAGGCAGACCAGCTCCATCTGGATCGCCTCTCGGAGGCGCCCCTCCCGCTCCAAGGTCAACGCGGCCGCATGATAGACCTGGGCGTCATCCGGGGTAAGCTGAATCAGCTTCCCCGCCGCCTGGAGTGCGCCGGACCGGTTGCCGATCTGGTCCAGGAGCCTCATCATCTCCCACTCCCACAGGGAGGTCTGCTCGTCCGGGGTGGCCCGTTGGCCCGCCTCGAGGGCCGCAACCATCGCTGCCTCGTTCCGCTGAGCCGCGGCCACATAGGCCTCCAGCAGGTAGGTAGCCGGATGCGCGGGGGCTCGTGCCCTGGCCTTCTCGATCAGAGGTGCGGCAGCGTCGAAGTCACCATCGTAAAAGGCCACCAGCGCCAAACAGTACGGCGGCTCCATGGTGACCGCGGACTCCATGGCCTCCGCGCAGAGCCGAGACGCAGTGGCGGAGTCCCGGAGACCCAGATGCTGGATGCCCAAGAGGGCCTTGAGCAGTGGACTTTTCGACGAGGTCAGGGAGG
Organism: uncultured Myxococcales bacterium; assembly: GCA_964406905.1. Classification (GTDB taxonomy): domain Bacteria; phylum Myxococcota_A; class UBA9042; order CAIXZC01; family CAIXZC01; genus CAZNWW01. The sequence continues at coordinate 8,150 of CAYOTU010000029.1, forward strand.
CCTCCAGGAGTCGGATATTCTCCTCCGCCGCACCGTCCAGCGGCAGAAGCGAACGATCTACCTTCAGTCCGGGCGGGAGGTCTGAAGCCGCCACCGGGGCAACTGTCTCAGCCATGACGAATCCCAGGAACACCAAAGAGATGACCGTCGCTCTCACCGTCGCCCTCCTCCACGCATCGAAACCCCCCTGAAAAACGTATTTGAGTATAGCACGATTGACTCACAGGATGGACCCGGTAGACTCTCGGGGATTATGGGGATGGAAGATGCTCGAAACCGAACTCAAATACCGGCTGACGAGCGAAGAAGAGATGACACGTTTTGAGGCAGTCCTCGGTGAACCAAACGAGCGCTTGGCCCAGGCAAATCGCTACTGGCTTCCCGCTGCACCCCTGAGCGTTGCGTTGCGGATTCGTGAGGTCGGGGGCGCATCAGAGGGCACGGTGAAGCGGGCCGGTCCCGCACCAGTGGACGGGCTCTTCGTTCACGAAGAGGAGACCGAGCGCCTCGACGCGGGGACCGCGGTTGCGCTCCTCACCGGGGAGCGCCCCTTTGAGGACCTCCCCCTGGTCACAAAGACCGGCCTGCAGGGGCCATTCCGCTACGTCGGTCTCCTGCTGACCCGACGCAATGTCTACCGGATCGATGGTATGCCTGTGGAGACCGACCGCGTCACCTTCCCCGACGGCACGAAAGAGTTCGAGGTAGAGGTGGAGGCGTTTCACGCTGAGGCACTGCGCGGCCAACTCCTGGCCCTGGCCGCACGGGCCAGAGTATCGTTGCGCCCCTCGAAGGATACGAAGCTAGGCCGCTTCCTGGCCAGCGAACGCAACGAGGACGGCAAGTGACTGCATCGCTAACCCACATCCTCCTCGGGGCCGTAGTGATCGCGGGCTTCGTCGCTGCAGTCGTCGCTGGGGGCGGCTGGGTCTCAGGTCTTGCGGGAATCGTCACTCTCGCCGCTGGCTGGGGCTTTTACCTTGTTCATGTAGTACGCCCCGTCCAGCGCCTTACCCGCATCGCCACACGCTGCGTCGAGGGCGAGGAGCACCTCCCCCGCATTGAGCCGACGGGTGTGGGCGGCCTGGCCGAGGTGGCCCGCGCTTTCAACCGCCTGACAGGCAAGGTCACAGAACTGAAGGTAGACATGGTTGACGCGGGCCGTGAGTTGGAATGGACCCAGGAGGAGCTGGCACTGAAAGAAACCCTGGAAAGGAAGAACCGGATCATCGAGGAGACCAACCTCCAACTCGAGAGCCGCATCAGGGAGCTGTCCCTGCTCTTCTCCGCCAGCCGCCTATTCAACTCCAGCCTTCACCTGGATGAGGTCCTCTCCAACCTCTGCAAGATGGTAGGACAAACCCTGTCCATCGATCGCTTCGTGATCTATCTTCGAAAACCCGGCGATGAGGTATTCACGGTCCGGGGGACTCACGGCATCGACCGGGAAATGGGAGAGCTGAACCACCGGGGCCTGGAGCAGGGGGAGATCCTCCAGACGGTCTACCGGGAGCAACGCTCCATCTATATCCGGGACCTGACCAAGGATGTGCGGAGTCGCTTCCTCAACGAACGCTTCGACCTGTCCGGCTCCTTGCTGGCGATGCCGGTGGTTGCCGCCCGGGAGGTCATCGGCGTAATGTTCTTCAACCGCCCGGTGGTGAACGCGTTCCACATCGATGAGTTGAGCCTGCTCCAGGTAATCTCAAACATCGGGGCAATAGCGATCCGGAACGCGTCCCTCTACGAAATCACCGAGGAGCTGTCGGTCCAGGACGCACTCACGGGGATAATGAACCGACGAGCCCTGGACCAGCAGCTCGAAAACGAGTGGGAGCGTTCCCAACGTTTCGATACCCCCCTCTCGGTGATCATGATCGACGTGGATCACTTCAAGCAGTTCAACGACGACCACGGCCATTCAGTGGGAGATCTCGTCCTCAAGGCCACCGCGAACGCAATGGTGGAGGAGCTACGCAAAGTGGACAGCCTGGGGCGCTACGGCGGCGAAGAGTTCCTGGCGATCCTTCCCCGTACGGAGCTAAACCAAGCCCTGGCCGTAGCCGATAAGCTGCGCTCCCGCGTCTCTTCACATGGGCACCCCCGCCCGAATGGCAAAGGGGCCCCCCTCCATATCACCCTGAGCGCGGGCGTCGCGTGCTCCATCCAGGGGACGTCGTCATACACGACGCTCCTGGATATGGCAGATTATGCTTTACTGGAAGCAAAGCAGGCGGGTCGGAACCGGGTGGCAGTGTTCGACCGATCGATCCACACGCCGCCCGATTCCGGCTTGGAATCTCCAGACGAAGTCTAGAGAGCGTTCTTGAAGGACGGAGCCGGCTTGAACGCCACGGTGGCGCTGGCCTTGATGGCGATCTCGTCGCCGGTCCGGGGGTTCCGGCCCATACGCGCGGCGCGCTTGCGAACCGAGAAAGTCCCAAAGCCCGGGAACGAGAAGCGGCCGTCGGCCGCGATCGCACCAGCGATCTTCTCGAACATGGCCTCCACCAGTACGGTGGTCTCCTTCTTGGTCAACTCAGCGACTTCCTCAGCGCCCTGGACCGCCTCAATAAACTCAGCCTTGGTCATGGTGTTCCTCCGTTCTCTTCGTTGTTGAACGCAATGTGTTTCGGTGAACTTTTCCGGTTCACGCGTTGAAGGTATGAGGGGCGGATCGGCCTGTCAAGCGAAAATATCGAAGTTATCTTGCCGATTCGCCTCGTAGACGGCCACATGGACCGCGGCCGAGAGGTTGATCGATCTCACATTTTTCAGAATCGGCAGAAAAACTGTGCGCTCGGCATGGGCCCCACATAGACTGGCCGAGAGGCCCACGCTCTCCGAACCGAAGATCAACGCGTCTCCGTCACGATACGCGACCTGATCGTAGCGTTTGCTCCCACGTTTCGTGAAGAGGTACCAACGGCCAGGATCAATTCGAGCTGCGAGAGCCTCCATGTCGGGGTAGAGGCCCACCACCACACTGCGCCAATAATCGAGGCCAGCGCGACGCAGCCGCGCGTCGTCCAGGGTAAACCCCAGGCGCCCCACCAGATGGAGGCGAGCCCCGGTAGCTGCACACATTCGAATGACACTGCCGGTGTTCTGGGGTATCTCCGGCTCCACAAGGACGACATGAAACACGTTTTCAGAACCTCCACCAGTAGTCGAACCAGGGATAGATGGGCCAAGCATCGAAGCCCGCTGGCATACCCTTGACTGGGAATGACCCCGCCGCCAAACCGATCCCGAGACGGCCTCGACCGAACTCCCGGCAGTAGAGCAGGGTAACCGTGGGGATCTCGAAGGAGCCCCGGTTGAGACCGACATCTCCTACCAAGCGCATCATCACAAGATTTCGCTCGTCGGCCAGGAGATCCAGGCCGACCCGGTAATACAGGAACACATCTGAGAGGTCGTCTCGCCCCGAGAACCGCCCCTCGTACCCGGTGGCAAGGGTGATCTGAAGCTTGTGCACTGCAAAGGAGCCCGCCACCCCCGCCTGGAGGTAGCCCGGGTAGACCACGCCCCCCCCAGCTGCTACGCTCAGGAAGCTCTGCTGGTAGCCTGTGTCCAGGGCCACGGCCCACGCGTCATCGGACCAGAGGTCGAAGCGAAACCAGACGTTGGGTGTAAGGAGGAGGTCCAGGATCGGGTGTGTGAAGACGGTCACCCGCTCGTGGACACCGTAACCCAGGGGCGTGAGAATCCCGATGATCATCTCACCCTTCTCCAGAACCCTGGCCGTGCCGTGGACCAACTCCGTCGGCCGCTCCCAGGCCCGGCCAGGCCCGGCGAGGAGCAGGATTGTCAGAAGAACCGGCGCTGCCGTACCTCTCCTCAATGCAACTCCGTCTTGACCTTGGGGACCTGGGCCGGGACCTCGATGGTGCCGAACCGGGCCTCGTAGCGCTTCACGTTCTCGTTCATGGCCGCGACGAGCCGCTTCGCTGTGGCCGGGGCCATGATGGCACGGGCCACGACCTTGCCCTGGGGCTGGCCGGGCATCAGGTAGACCAGGTCCATCACGAACTCGGTCTGGTTGTGGTTGAGCATCGCGAAATTGACGTAACGCCCGGTCGCCTCCGCATCGTCCACCCGGAGCTGCACACCTGGGTTGCCCTTCGCTCCCGTACCGTCCTTGGGTCTTCCGTCGTCCATAGGGGTCTCCTTCCGTTGCTTGCGAACGTCCATGAAGTGTAGCATCCTGTCGGGCGGAATCAACGGAGGAAGAGGCCCATGACCCGACGCCATATTCTCGCCATCGACCAGGGCACCACCGGCACCACGGTCCTCGTGGTGAACCACGACGGACAGATCGTTGGCCGAGGGTACAGCGAATTCCCGCAGCACTATCCACAACCCGGCTGGGTGGAACACGACCCAGAGGACATCTGGGGCACGGTAGAACGGATCGTCCCCGCGGCCCTCCTGGACGCGAACATTACCGCCGCGGAGGTAGCGGCCATCGGCATCACCAACCAGCGTGAGACCACGGTGCTATGGCGACGGGGCGACGGCCGCCCCGTACACCGTGCCATCGTCTGGCAATGCCGCCGGACTACCGAGATCTGCGCTTCATTAAGAGAAGCAGGGCACGAGGCCCTCTTCCGGACACGCACGGGCCTGGTGCTAGACCCGTACTTCTCAGGCACCAAGCTTCGTTGGTTGCTGGACCACGTCGATGGCGCACGCGCCGCGGCGGAAGCCGGAGATCTGGCCTTCGGAACGATCGACACCTTTCTCCTGTGGCGCCTCACCGGCGGTGCGGTCCATGGGACAGACCCCAGCAACGCCAGCCGGACCCTCCTCTTCAACCTCCACACCCTGGACTGGGACCCGGAGCTGGCCGGGGTCCTGGGAGTCCCGAAATCGGTCCTTCCCGAGATCCTGGATAACTCAGGCCCCCTGGGAGAGACCCGGGGGCTGGGCTTCCTTCCCGACGGAATCCCCGTGACGGGTATGGCGGGAGACCAACAGGCAGCGCTCTTCGGCCAAGCCTGCTTCGAGGAGGGTGAGGCCAAGTGTACCTTCGGCACCGGCGCCTTCCTCCTGGTAAACACCGGCCACCGTCCTATGGCGTCCTCCGCCGGGCTCCTCACCACCGTGGGTTGGCGTTTCCGCGGCCAGACTACCTACGCGCTGGAGGGCAGCGCGTTCATTGCAGGCGCTGCGGTCCAGTGGCTTCGGGACGGGCTGGGCCTGATCTCCAAAGCGTCCCAGATCGAGGCCCTCGCTGCTTCAGTCCCCGACTCCGGCGGTCTGGTCTTCGTCCCCGCTCTCACAGGTCTGGGCGCACCCCATTGGCGCCCCGAAGCTCGGGGAATGATTCACGGCATCAGCCGCGGCACCACCACGGCTCACCTGGCCCGGGCTACCCTCGAGGGCATAGCGCTCCAGAACGTGGACATCCTGCGGGCCATGGAGAAAGACCTCGGCGGCTCCCTCCGGGGCCTCAAGGTGGACGGCGGCGCCTGCGCCAACGATCTGCTGATGCAGCTCCAGGCCGACCTCCTGGGATGCGCGGTGACCCGGCCTGTCCAGATCGAGACCACGGGCATGGGCTCCGCCTATCTGGCCGGGTTGGGCGTCGGCCTCTGGGAGTCCCCCGACGAGATCCGATCCCGCTGGGCCAAGGACTCGACCTTCGCCCCCCGCGTCCATAATGACGCCACGCGAACCCTCCTCGAACGCTGGAAAATCGCTATCTCCAAGGCGTAATCTCGAACGTTCGATTATATTGAACAGCCCCCTACCCCCGGCGTCCGAAGGGCCTGTTTGTTTGACAGACTTCCGAGGTTCACTTAGCCTGTTGCACAGCGACAGAAGGAGGCAGTCATGATGCAAAGCAAACTCACCCTGGCCGGAATTCTCCTGGCGGTATCGACGCTCTTCGCAGGATGCCCCATCATCGAGGATCCCTACTATCCCACGGCCCTGGAGTGCTGGAGCGACTGGGACTGTCCCTACGACATGTACTGCACCGACGGGGGCTTCTGCCGCTACGCGAACGGCTGCTTCTCAGATTACGACTGCATGAGCGGCTACACTTGCGCGGCGGACGGCTCCTGTGTCTACTACCAGGAGTGCTCCTTTGACAGCGAGTGCCAGAGCCAGTACGGCTTCGGCTTCACCTGCGACACAGGGCTCTGCGTGAAGACCGCAGAGTGCTTCTCAGACTATGACTGCCCGGTCGGAGCCTACTGCGACGCTTCGGGCTATTGCTACCAGAACATTATCGATGACGGCTGCTGGTACGACGAGGACTGCGCCATCGGCTGCATCTCCGACCTGGACTGCCCGGGTAACACCTCAATCTGCATGGCCAACGGCCTCTGCTCGAACTCAGCCGCCTACTACTGCGGCGCGGATCGGATCTGCCACTTCGGCGGGGACTGCAGCAGCGACTTCGACTGCCCCTACAACTTCTCCTGCGCGCCGGACGGCTACTGCTCCGAGGTCACCTGCTTCGAGACCGGCTGCCCCCAGGGCTTCCAATGCGCCAGCGACGGGAACTGCTACGCGCTGGCGAACAAGTGCCACTCAGACTATGACTGCCCGGTGGGCGACTTCTGCGCCATGGACGGTGAATGCTACACCGTGGTGGAGTGCTACACCGACTGGGACTGCCCCGACGACTACGTCTGCGGCGCAGACAACCTCTGCTACCCCATGGGCTGCTACGATGACTACGACTGCGCGGCCGGCTCGGTCTGCGGCATCGACGGCTTCTGCTACAGTTCCGGCTGCGCCTCGGACTACGATTGCCCCGGGGGCACCTACTGCGGCATCGACGGCTTCTGCTACGAAGACATGGAGTGCTACAACGACGCGGACTGCAGCCTCAACCAAATCTGCCTCGACGGCTCCTGCGCTGACATCTACACCTGCTGGGACGACAACGACTGCCCCTGGGGCAGCTACTGCCACCCGCAAGGCTACTGCGTAGCCTTCTAAGGCCAATCCCAATCAGATAAGGCAATCCGTCAGCCCGGAATGTAGCCCTGCGACTTGTGGGAGGGGCTTCAGCCCCGATTCGTTCTTGT
>CAYOTU010000030.1:0-15103 GCA_964406905.1 uncultured Myxococcales bacterium
ATGGCGGCCATGCGGCGACGCATCGCCTCGGTCTCCTCGCGATCCACGACGCCGTTCACGATCCGCAGGCCACCGTGCACGGGCTCGCGAAAGCAGGACGTGGGCAGGACAAGGGTCTCAGCGTCCTCGTCATCGAGTTCGATAATCACCCAGAGGCCCTCGACCCGATCCACCCAGCCCGTGGGACGGCATCCCGCCGTCGGCGCAGCGGACGCAGCGCAACCCGCGCACCAGAGGACCGTCAGGCACAACATGATCACAGCCTTCATCGCTCCACCTCCATAAGTCCCTCATCCAGCAGACTCAGCCATGTCCCCGCACCCACCACCACGTGATCGAGGATCCCTACGCCGACCAGGTCTCCCGCTGCCATGAGGCGGCGGGTCAGCGACAGGTCCTCGACGCTCGGTGTGGGATCCCCCGAGGGGTGGTTGTGTATCAGGATCGCCTGGACAGCGCTCACACACACGAGGGGACGGAGCACGTCCCGGGGCAGGAGCGCACAGAGGTTCGCACCACCCTCAGCTACGCGCTCCTCTACGAGGACGTGGTTTCGGCTGCCGAGGCCCAGAACCCAGAAGGTCTCCCGGGGGGATCGCCCCAGCCAGGCAAAGCGCTCGAAAACGGACCGGCTCCCCGTGACCCGGGCCAGGGCCGGGGGCGCCAGGGCAGCGTGCGCACCGAGACGTGCCGCTATCTGAAAGGCCTCCACCGCGTTATGTGGCAGGCCCCAACGCTTGGCGATCACCCGTGCAGGGGTCCGTGAGAGGGCCACCGGACCGCCGCTCCAGTCCAATAGTTGGACAGCCACCTCGCGCGGACTGTCCAACTCCGGTGCGGCCCGACGGATCCACCTCTCAAGGAGTTCCGGCGCTCCGACATCGTCATCCCATTGATCTCCCAGCACATTTTGTGCAATCGGCGCCACTGCTTCCTGTACCCTGTCGCTCATGGTCCACCTCCATCCGGAGGGAAATAGAGCAAGAGCTATGCCAGGAGGGTTAGAACCGCTGCGAAAGGGTGATAGCCAGGAGGTGGGCGTGGGTGGTGTAGTGGGCAGGGAAGCGGTTGCCGGACCAGAGGACGTTACCAGCCGCGTCGTAAGCAGGACCATCTGCGGCCGCGGCACACTCGGCCTCGGGACTCCCCGCTGTGCAGGCGTGGCCGTTCACTTCCCGGGGAACGAAGTAGGTGTACAGGTAGGACATGTCTATCGAAAAGCCGAAGGGGAAGGTGTATCCCCCGCCCAGGGAAGCAAAGATGCGATCCGAGTCAGGCAGCATCGGGGAGAGGTACTTCGAGGTCACCGGCGTCTGGTCGGAGCCGCCGCCGACCCTGATGGCCCATTCTTTCTCCGCTCCGAGGGTGATCTCGCTGCCGACGCGCAGGGTGAACGTGTTCCGCCAGTCCTGGGGTATCGGCTGAGAGAGGGAACCCGTGACGTCTTCGGGAAAGACAACGGGGATCTCCTTGAAGAGGGACCAGAGGGTATAGTCCAGGTCCACCTCCGCGTACCACGAGTCCAGAATCTGATAGCCCACGGCCAGTGAGAAGATGTCCGGGAGTTGGAACTCCGTCTCCGCGGCCTGATCCGGGAAGCCGCTCCTGTCCGCCAGGCCATCCAGGTTGAAGTGCGCGTCGCCGGTCATCTTCAACGCTATGCGGCTGCGGTATGTGAAGCCCAGGAAGAGGTTCTCCACGGGCCGTGCCTGGATGCCCACGTTGGCGCCGACACCGACTCCCGTCCCGGCGAAGGCCACGGACGCGTCCGTCAGGGGTGCCCCGTCGTCGCCCACCAGGCCGAACTCCGGTCCGAGGTACTTCTCCAGCCAGATCTGGGCGGGAGAGACCACCAGCGTTGCCCCGATGGACACCTCCTTCACCGGCGCGTAGCCCACACCGACGAGGATCTCGGGGACTACAAAATTGGATCCGGTGACGAAGTGGTGTCCCGCGAAGTCGTCTGGCCAGATCATGGCCATGCCGAAGGGGAAGTTCACCCCCGCGCCAACGCCGACGCCGCCGGTGCGTCCCACGTCGGTTCCCCAAGCGAAGTACGCGTGGGGCGGCGCGATGAGCTTATTCTTGGTGGTGGCGGTGCCCCAACTCTCCGCGGCGGAAACGTCCCGCGCGTCCCGCGCGGAGAAAACCGGAAAGACCATGGTGTCCCCAGCCTGGATCTGGAAGCCCCTCAGGTAGGCGAGGCCCGCTGGGTTATAGAAGACCGTGGAAGCCTCGTCTAGGTACGCCTTGACCGCTAGGGATCGGCCCTGAGCAGCCGCTGAATGCTCCTGCAATTCAATGCCCCCGGCCCATGCTGCGGGGGATAGAACGACGAGGGCCAGGAGCCCGATGATGAGCAGCCGCGCCTTCATGAACCACCTGCCTGCTGCCCGAAGCCGCAGTTCAGGGCCGTGCCGGGTGTCAGCCCGACCTCGTCCCCTGGGATGCCGTCGCTCTGGAAAAACTCTATGACCCTGGCCCGCGCGTCTGCTGCCTCGTCGGGCGCGTCCTCCGGGAAGAGGAAAAAACCGTGACAAGCCCCCTCATGGGGGCCGTCTCCGCAGTTCCCGTCGTAATGCCGGGTGTAGGGGTAGTCCCCGTGGCGCGCAGCGCAGGCGAACTCCTGCGCTGCCTCCCTGGGCATGAAGCCGTCACCCACCTCGTCCCCCGCGGTGATCACCAGGAGCCGGGGCGGGACATCCAGCGCTGCGTACTCCGCTGCGAAGTTTACCGGGTCGCCCCGGTCTATGAGCATCTGCGCCGTCTCCAGGAACTGAACGTAAGCTGCGGTGCCCTTCTCCAGTCCAATGGCCGCCATGGCCTCGTTGATGGGTTGCTGGAAAGCGTCATTCCGTGTCTCTTCCAGGATCCGGGTGAGGTGGCCGGCCATGCACACCAGTGCACCGACCTCCACCGCGGGCTCCTCGCCCATGAGCATGGCGCCGATCATGCCGCCGAGGGACTCGCCCACGTAGTCAACCCGGATGGTATCGAGGGTCACTCCGGGGAGGAGCATGGCCAGACCCTGCGGGCTCTGGATGAAACGTACGAGCTGGATCTGGTCGAGGACGGACGCTACCAGGTTGTCCCTGACCGAGACGGGATCCGGATTGAAAAACGCAGTACCAGAGACCTCTCCGTCGAGGGAGCGGTCACCGTGGAGGGGAAGGTCCATGGAGACGAGGACCCAGCCAGCGGCCGCAAAGTCGTTCGCCAAGCTGATGAAATCTGCGCGCTGCCCCCAGAGGCCGTGCTGCACGATTGCGACCCGAAAGGGCCCGGCCCCGTGGGGGACGGACAGGGAGAAGGGGAGGCTCGTCGGCGTCCACTGGAGCGCGCCGTTATCGTCGAAGAGGAGCCGGGAGAAAACCGGCGCAGCGGGATCCGAGAGATCGGGCGGCGAGAGCGCCGTGTAGCCGTCGAAGTGGCCGTCGGTGGCGAGGTTGGCCACCGCGTCCAGGTCCGCGTAGCCAAATGCCGCAGGTGTCTTCAGCGTGGCGGACACGTCACCGGGCACGGTCAGGTCGCCGAGGGAGGTCCGGAGGTCTCCGACCCACGCGGTGACCCGCTGGGTGGTGAAGGTCCAAAAAAGAAGGATCCTCTCCCGGTCGAGGCTCGCCGCGTCTTCGAGCGCGGTGAAGAAGATGTCGTAGTTCGCCCTGAGCTGCTCCAGGAGGGCAGCGGCGTTTACATCCAGCACCGCCGGCACCAGGCTGGCGTCGGCCTCCGCGTCATAGAGGGGGTACGGGCTTCGGGCCAGGAAGAAGATCGGGGACACCTGAATAGGGTAGGGTTCCTGTTTTGGCCCCTTCTCGAGGCTTCGGGTCGCGTCGAGGACCGCTACGATGTATCTCCACCCGGGCTTCAGGGGAAACCCAGGCCGCGGGTGAATCTCGAGTTGCCCCTGGGCGAAAAGCACCTCCACGCGGTCATCGCCGAGGACATCGAGCTGTCCATTGACCACGAGGGTCAACAGGTCCAGGTCCCCGGACGTGAGATCCACCTCCGGGGGAACCCCCACCACAGCGACGGTGCTCCCTCCCAGGTCGGGGTCCAGGAACTCTAACGCGTCAGCGAGTGCGCGGAAATTGCCCGGATCCAGATCCCGCAGGAAACGGGTCCGTGCCGGGGTGAGGGTGGAGAAGCCGTCCAGGGTGTTCATCGCCTCGACAATGGGCCCCATGACCGGATCGTCCGGGACGGGGAGCGCCACAAGCTCCGGATTCCCTGAATCGTCAAGGGTCATAAGCAGATCATTGGGATAGGGGACCACCCCGCCGATGGGATCGAAGAGGGCCTCGTTGCCCGTATGTATGCCGTAGCTCCAGATCGCGGCCACGTCCTGGCGCGCGCCGTCCATGCCCACGGCCTTGAGGAGAGCGTCGGTCTGCTGACGGAGCATCTCCAGGAGGCCCGCCAGTTCGTCCTCCGCTGTCGGATCGCCACCCGCCAGGGCCAGCTCTCCGATGAGGCTGTGGCCCGCCTCGTCCACGAGGGTACGGGTGAGCTTGAGGATCCCCATGGTGTCGTCCGGGGTCGCGCTGAACGCGCTGTCTGCGTTCTTTATGCCACGCCCCACCGTCACCGCGTAGCGTCCGCCGGCAGTGACGGATCCAGGGACGATGCTCAGCGTGTTGGCTGCGGGGTCCCAGGACCAGGTGGTGCCGCCCAGGGACTCGCCTGTCTCCAGGTCGTATACCTGGACGGTATCTCCGGTGACCGTCGTGAAATCGATGGGCAGGCTGAAGGGCACGGACGGGAGGAGGCCCGCCGGCCATCCGTCCAGGGAGTTCATGAACGCGAAGAAGCTGCCCGACGCGTTCTCAAACCCTGCCTCGCAGTCGATCGGAAAGCAGAGGTGGCTGGCGAGGCAGTCGCTTTTACCATCCCCGTCGCAATCAAAGGGCGTTGAGCCCGGTCCCGTCAGAAGGAGATCGTTTGGCGTCGGGAAAACCTGGGACATGAGGTCGTAGCGGACGACAGTCCCCGGACGAATGGTCAAGGTCCAGAGCTGGGCGATGTCCTCCCGGGAAACCACCTTGCCCTCTGCAACACCTGCGGTCTCCAGATGTTGGAACACCGGCGCAAGGCCCAGGCGCAGGGCCTCGAGTTGCACAGCGGACGCGTCGGGGAGCACACAGATGCTGCGGCCGTCACGGGCCAGAGGTGCGATGCTCTTGAGGAGGTTGAACGCGTACGCGGCTCTCAGGGGCCCCCCGTCGGTGTCGAAGACCCCGGAGGTGATCACGGCCGCGTAGGTCCGGCCCTGGATCCAGCCCCCCGGCGGGGGTGCAAAGGAGATGGGAGTACGGATCCCCTGCAAGGTCTCAGTCGCCTCGCCAAGGGTCGCTATGACGCCCTCCTCGCGTATGGCGCCGACGCCGACGAGGTCGGTAATGTCGAGGACATAGGCCGTCTCCGAGGTCACGGAATCGGCCATGATCGTAGCGCCCAGGGCCGCGGTGGCCGTTGCGCCGGAGGTAGGAAAACCGTAGAGCGTGTTAAAGTGGGATACCATCAGCTCAGCGACGGTCTCCGAGGAAAAATTCTGTACGGTGACAGTGCCACCACCAAGAACTTTGAGAGCGCTCTCCACGGGAATCTTGACCAGACCCGTCGCTGGGTCGAGCAGGATATTGCTGGGCCGCGGGACCTGCGGCAGCAGGAGGTGGTCCTCGTCTGGAGACACGGGCTCGGGATCGAAGGCCACCACCGAGGGTGCGTCCACGGTCTCGGTATCCACGCTAAGACAACCAGCGAGGAGCAGGATGCCGAGGAAACAGACCGTTGAATGTCTCTTCATCTTCGTCTCCTCGAAAACCTGTACAACTTATGTCAGAACGCACCCTTCCCGTCACGGGGCTGATGGCTCTCTTTATCCCTTGTGTACAGCGGTTGGTCAAGACCCACCGCGGCAGATCGGGGTCACAGACAGTGATCAGCGATCCATAATCTGAAGGATGGCCTTCTTCCCAAGCTTGGTGGACACGCCGGTAAGAAGGGTCCGAATAGCGTATGCCATGCGACCCTCGCGGCCGATGACCTTGCCCACGTCGGTGCCCGCCACTTCCAACTCCACCACCACGGTGTTGTCGCTTTCGAGGAGGTTGGTCCGGACCTGTTCGGATTCGTCAACCACCTCCCTCACCATCATCTCTATGAACTCCTGGAGTTGCTCACCAACCGTCATTGTCCTTTCCTCCTCTTGGTGCGTGCGCGAACAAAGGCCAACCACTTACAGCGTTTCGATTCCTGATACGATTGTCCCCTGGGTCGGGATAGAAGGCAAATGAAATTGAGATTAGCGTCTAGTTTGACGTGCTTACCTGGATGGCGGGACCATCGAACGGGGGCACCCGGATGCTGGCCATGCCCGCGATAACACACATGCGGATATCGGAGAAGCCCGCAGCAGGCTCCACTGTAAGTTGGAGTGAGCCGAGACTCCCCGACGGGCGAACCTTGACCCGCGCCCGGACATCGGGGAGCAGCCCGAACTCGGCGCTCCCCTTGGCCGCGCACTTGCGGAGCACAGCCTGCAGACGACGGCGCACCATGAACTCGAGTCCATCGCCGTCCCCTCCCAGCTCATCCACGTCGTCGTCGGAGAAGTCCATTTCGGTTACGCCGCTACCTGCGGCCGCTGGTCCGTGTCCGGCTGCCCCGCCGGGGTTGCTCTTCTTTTGGGCCGGGATCCGGCTCCGTCGCTTCACCTGGACCACCTCCGGAAGCTTCTTGGCCTGGGCGATGAGCGGCGCGTGGTCCAGGCTCGCCACCGGATCGACCTGCTCCATGGTCAGGCCGAGTGCGTAGTCCTCCAGGCCTGCCTCCATGGGGGAGTCAGCCTCGACGAACTCGGGGCCCGCTGCCTTCGTCTGGCGATCTCCCTCGGCAGCGGGGTCTGCCCCGTCGCCCTCCCCGGCGACCTCCTCCGCAACATGGATCATGCCTGGATCGCCGATGCCTGACGTCTTGAAGATTCGATTCCAGAAGATTCCCAGGGTCACTGCGAGAACCAGGACCAGGGGCAGGGCGATGTTGACAGCGTAAAACTGGACACCCCTGGAGCGGCCCAGGCGTTGTCGGGTGGACTCGAAATCCCGCTCTTCCATTTCGCGGGTACGCTTGTCGTCGAATTTATGGAGGTGCTCAGCGAACCATCGGACCTTGCTGAGGGGGACGCGTCGATTGGACCCCAACTCCATCAGCTCCGTATTCTGGTCGAGGACGGTCTCGTCGATCAGGCCGAAGATCTCATTCACCGAGAAGGGGCCGTAAGCCACTCCCTCTCGGTAGTACACCCAGCGGGTCCGTTTCCGGAATTGTTCGAGGTCGGCTCCGTCCATGGAGAAGGCCCCTTGCGCATATCCATATCCACCTCCTTCGAAGTACACTACCTCGACATCTCGCGTCAAGGGCTCTTGGTTGTGAAGCTACTCAGCGGCGCGGGAGAGTTCGACCACGGTGACGGAACAGCGCTTCACGAAGTTGCCCTGGAGGTCTTCTCCCATGCAGTGCTGGAAGGGGTCCTGTGAAAAGGAGACTTTCTTCCAGACCTCGCCGTTGGTGGGCACTACGCCGGAGCAAACCGGATCGGAACGAAGAGGAGCGCCGTCTTCGGTGCGCAGGAGATCCACCCGCAGGCAGACCTCCCCGGGATCGCCGAGGTTCACGAAACGGCAGCGTTGCTCCAGGATCTCACACCGGGTCTTGAAGCGAGGTTTGTAGAGGCGCTGCTTCAAGTCCTCGCATCCGAAGATCGCGATGACGAGGACCAATGGGATCAAGCGGGTCACTTGGCCACCTTGCGACATCGCACACCCTCGACGACAAATATTTCCAGGCCCTTGAGGGGGGCCGTGGTGCGGTACTCATCACTGATGGGCCGCACCCATTTGCCCTTGTCGTCGCTCCACTCCCAATGATGCCAGTCCCAGGGAACCAGGGTCTCTATGCCTGCGCGGAGGAACGCGTTGGAGTTCCTGCACGCGGGATAGTAGGGGTTGCCGCCCCCTTCCCAACCCACGAAGAGGTCCATGCGGTCGCCCTTGATCCCGCCGCCCACGTCCACCGCACAGACGTATCCATCGTGGATAGACCCGTCGGGGAGGGGGATGTCCACGAGGCGGGGAACAAAGAGGAGCGTGCCCGCCAGGGCTTTGCGGTTGTCCCTCGTGCGCTTCTTTCGGGCCTTGGAGCGCTCGCGTTTTGGGGGCTTGGGAGTACAACCAGCGCCTCCAAGCGCGTCGCAGAGATGGTCGAAGTCCAGGGCCGCTGAGCGGTAGGGGTAGACCCGGTGCCCCTGGATCCCGGAGCCCATGACCCCCTCCGGGTAGACGCTGAAGGTCCGGCCCCATTTTTTTGTTACTTTGTCGACGTTGATCAAGCGTCCGTCCGCCAGACGCGCTGTGCCCTGATACATCGCGGCCCGCCGGAACCCCGGGGAGGTCATGGCCAGGACCAGCCCCCCTCTGTCACGTACAGCCACGGTGGTCTCGTCGCTGCGCAGAGGATACAACTCCTCCCGCGCGATCATGTAGAAGGTCGGCCAGCGCTTGCCAGCCGCTCGTCGAGGCGCGCCAGCCGGCGCGCCCTCCACGAGTTCCGCCAGGGGGACAAAACGCTGGGGTACGGCGTCACCTTTCGGGCAGAAGACCGTGCGCTCATGAAAGCGGGAGGTGTGCTCCCGGTCGACCCAGCACGTCGCCCCGTCCACCTCGGTGCGCAGCCAGCCGTCCACCTCCTCGGTGACGAAGAAGGGCCGCTTGAAGCGGATCCGCCTGACCCCTGTCCCGGGATCGGCCCGGACCGCCAGGCAGGGAGAACCGTCCGGGCTGTTCCTGACAATTCGGTAGAGGTCCTGCCACTCGGCAGCGGGCGCCGGGGATGCCAGATCCGGGTGGAGATTCACCACGCCCTCCGGGGGATCCCAGGGTGATCCGAGGACGAGGAGAGGGAGGAGAAGGGCCCACATGGTCGGACTCAGTTGGCCGCGAGGCGGCGGGCCTTTCGGGCCTCGGACAGGGCCGACAGGAGGGGCGCCAGCCGTTGCCTCGGATTACCGGAGCGCGGGTCGAGGTTGTATACATCCGGCCGATGGCCCGTCGCTCCCGTGTCGGTGATTGAGATCCGATCGTAGATTACCTGGATTGGGATCGCACCGTCCAGCTCAATTCGCCGTTCGACAACGTCACGAACGAGCGGATCGAGCCCCCCTTCGGGGCTACGCTCTGCCAAAGCGAGGATCTGCTCCGCCAGAACATCGATGCCCTCCACCCGTACGCAGCCGTGGGAGAGTGCCCGATCGAGGTACTCGAAGGGATGGGGCTCGTTGGTCCCGTGCAGGGAGATGTTCTCTTCGTTGGGCCAGGCCAGCACCAGCTGGCCCAGGGTGTTCCAGGGGCCGGGATCCTGGATCCAGCGCGCGCCCCGGCGTACAAAGTGCTCTTTGCGCCAGTAGCTCGGATTCCCCCGGGCCTTCCGCTCCAGCTCGTGGGAAACCATGTACGCGGACGGGGTCCAGGTGGGGTTGATGTCCACGTAGGACAGCTTCGCGTCATACTCCGGGGTCCGCCCTCCCGGCTCCTGGTAGGGGAAGCCCACCACGGATCGGTAGGACGCCAGGCGCCGCCCGTCCACGTAGAGGTGGGTGCGGAACGCGGGGATGTTGACCAGAACATAGGTGGCGTGGCGGTCCCAGCCCTTCTCGAGGCCGGCCCGCATGGACGCGGCGAGATTCGCCAGGAGTGCTTCGGGCTTCTGGGAGAGTTGCTTCAGTATCTCGCGGTCGACGCGGCCGCGGTGCTTCAGACCATAGGCATCGCGGTAGGCCAGGACAGCGTCCCGCATTGTCCGGTCGAAGGTCCGTCCGGCGGCCTCGGCGGGGGCAAGGAAGCCCTCCGCGGCGAGGCGGCGGCGCAGGCGGGCCACTCGGGGGCCGTGCTGGCCGCGCTTCAGGGTGCCCCAGGCACCGGGCACGGGGAAATCGCCATGGGACCAGGGGCCTGCGATACGCCGAAATGCGCGGAGCTTGAACCAGAAGCGTTCGCTTCGGGGCAGGAGGTTGTCCAGGTCAGCGAGGAGGTGCTCCGGCCCGGCCCAGCCCTGCACCAGGGCCTCCGGAGGGCCATGAGTACGGTTGAGGCGTTGTGCCGCGGTCAGGGCCACAGCGACGAACGCGAGGTCCAGATCAGCGGTGGAGCGCGCTACGCTATCACACTGAAAGCGCACAACCGGAGGCTCCCACGGAGTCCCCGCTGGGGCCACCCTGGCCAGAGGATCCCCGGGGCCAGGGGCTGCGTCGCTGCCCATGCGCCAGCCGCAAGCGCCGCCTGACGCGGCAGCGATACGATCGAGGCCGATCTCCGCTGGGGTGAAGCCCATCTCCGTGAGCGCGCCGAGCCACTCAGCCAAGGCAGCGACAGGCTCATCGCCGTAAGGAGTTCCCACCACCAGGGTGGTCATCCCGTTGCGTCGGTAGAGGCGGGCCATGGCAGTGACGATCTCGGGGGAGCGGCCAGCGAGGGCAGCGGCCCAGGCCTCCGGGGGCAAAGGCTCGCCGCCGGGGAGTGGGGTTTGGGGGGGATCGGGGGGCGCGGGAGGTGTCGGGGGGGCAACAACCAGGTCTACCGGGCTTCTTGCTGACGCGCCGTCCCCCTCCGTCGCCTTCGGCGACACCTCCCCCGCGGAGCGGGGAGGGAGAACAGCGGGCGATACAACGGTTGTGGGTGGCGCTTGGCCGCAAGCGGCCAGGAGCAAAACTGTGAGCAAGGTTGTAGCAATACGCACGCGCACGGAGGCACCTCCAGAGTCAATCGTAGATCGAAGTTCGGAAGGGGCAAGAATGTCGTCTACGGAAGTGCGTTGCGGCTAAAGTCCTAACCACAAACGTCTACGTTCGCCACTCTGCGGCTCCTTCCCCCCGCGCGGGGGAAGTGCCCCGAAGGGGCGAAGGGGGAGTCAGCGTCAGCAACAAACAAAAGTGCGTTGCGTTCAAAAGTGCGTTGCGGTCAGCTGATCTCCTCGAGCATCTCCTTCGCGGGCTTGTAGCCCTTATCGATGGAGAGGAGGCGGGTGAGGTACTGCTTCGCCTTGGTCTTGTTGCCCTGGCCAAAGGCCAGGCGGGCCAGGTTGAAGAAGACCTCCACCTTCTGCTCGTTTCCATCCAGCTCGTTGATGCGCATGGTGAGCATCTGGTAGATCTTGAAGGCTGCGTCGGCCTCCTCCGCTACCATGAGGGCCCGGGCATAAGCGAGCTGGTTGGGCAGGTAGGAAGCGTCCACCTCCTCGCAGCGCCGATAGGCTGCCAGGGCCTCATCGGGCTGGCCAAGGACCTCGTGGAGACTGCCGAGGCGGACCAGGAGGGCCGGCAGATCCCGCATCTTGCGCCTCTTGCGGAGGTGCTCAATCTTCCACTGAAGCAGGTCCACGACCCGGGCGGAGTCCTTTGCCTCCTCGTAGTGGTGCAGGAGCTCCTCTACCAGTTTCGGGTCCTCCTTGGCTTTGTGGGCCTCCTCTATCCAGCGAAGGAACTCGTCCTGATCTTCCAGCCCGTCTCGATAGGCCTCTGCTATTCGTCGGCAGAGATCCGAACGAGCCTTGGGCTTTGATGCTGTCTCCAGCTCCTCCTCGAGGAGAATAATCACGTCCTCCCAGCGCCCCGCTGCCCGGTAGGCCGCGTCCAGGAGCGCAGGAGTCTCCCGATCTCCGAGGCCTTCCTCCCGTACAGAGCCCAGGATCTCAGCGGCACGTCCCGGATCCTTGAGCTGCTCCAACCAGATCCGGCCCGCTGCCCGCAGGGCCTCACCACGCGCGTCGGCGTCCGTCTCGGCGAGGGCCTCGTAGCCCTCCACCGCTGCGGCCCAGTCCCCCTGCTCGATATGGATCCCGAGGAGTGCCCGCCGGGCCGGGGTATGACCGGGGACGAGTTCGAGGGCCCGCTGTAACCGCGCTCGCCCATCGTCAGCGCCGACTCCGGCACCCAGGAGAGTCTGTGCGGTCTTCACCAGCAACTCAGCCTGCTCCTCGGGGTCGTCTGAAGCCTCGATCTTGCGGTCGTAGGCAGCGACCACCTGATCCACGTCCGAGTCTCCCTCCATCAGCGATATCCGCTCGTCCACTGCGCGGTCGTTGCCCGGATCCAGCTCCAGGATTCCCTCAACCACGGACCGGGCGAGCTCCGCATCCTCCAAACGCTCCCGGGCCACCCCGTGGGCCTCCCAAAGGCGATCGAGACGGTCCTCCTTCGGTGCGTCTTCCTGTTCCGCGAAGTCCCTGAGGACACCCACCACCCGGAACCAATCCTCGTCGAGCGCCAGTTGGGCCACCAAGGAGCGTACAGCGTCCCAGCGGGCCGGCTGGCGGGAGACCACGCTTTCGAGGACCCCGATCGCGCGACCCCGGTCATCGAGGTTGTCAGCGAAGACCCGCGCCAGTTCGAGACGGACAGGGATACCGTCCTCCCCGAGGGCCTGTTGGACCTTGCGCTCCAGGACCTCTACCAAGCCTGACCAATCTTCCTGCTCACGACATCTGGACTCGAGCCGTGCCAGCACCTCCGCGTCCTCGGGCTCCTGGTCCAGGATCCTCTGTAGCGCTTCCTGTTCCAGATCCGGATCGTCCCCCACGGCAGCGTTGTCCGCCAGGCGCAGGAGCGCGTCCCGGCGCTCAGCGGGGGTCTCGGCCACCCCTGCCAGGCGCCCGAGGAGGGCCAGCAGCTCAGTTGTGTTCTCCCCAGACTCCTCCACGAGACGGGAAAGCTGGGTCAACGCAAAGCCGTCTTCCGGGTCAACGTCCAGTAGAGCCCGCAGCTTCACCTCGGCCCGCTTGGGGCTGCCCACCTTCTGGTCGTAGATGAGCGCAAGACGCCGCAGAAGATCCACCAGGACATCGTCGTCGTCCGCCGTCTCTGCTGCCCGGTCCAGCGCGTCGGCCAGGTCGATCCAGCGATCTAACTCCTCCGCAAGCTGGCCAGCGGGGGTCAGTACGGAGTCAGCGTCAAAGCTCCCTTCACCGATGGCCCGGAGCAGGAGATCCAGGACCTCCCCCTTGTCGCCGTCCGCTGCCAGGGTGGATCGCGCTGCCTCTACCAGGACCTGAGCCCGGTCGAAGCCACCCTCAACCTCGCCGAGCTTGGCCAGGAGGAGACGCGGAAGACGATCTCGATAGGGCTCCTCCCGGTAGAGGGGCTCAAGGATCTCCGCTGCGCCGAAGCCGTAGACCGGATCGTCGAGCATGGCATCGACGCGGGTGATGGCGGCTTCATGGGTCGGGTCCGCGATTAGGACGTCCCGGTACGCGTCCAACGCGCTGGCCCGGTCGTCCAGCTTGCCCTCACGCAGGAAGCCGAGCTTGAGCAGCAAGGCGCAGCGGGCCGTCGCGTCCCCTGCCCCGGGCAGGGCGCGTTCGTAGAGTTCGGCGAGATCGTCGAAGCGCGACTGCGCGTCCAGGAGCCGCTCCAGGGCCCCGAACGCGTCTTCGTCCCCCGTGACCTCATCCAGGGCGTGGCCGTACCAGAGGATCGCCTCGTTCGCGTCGTCGACACGGCCAGCCAGGACACCCGCTATCCTGCGGGCCACCGCGCCGCGCTCATCCGGCACGTCCAGATGTTCGAACTGAATGGTGAGGAGATCCACCAGGGCAGGCCAGTCCTCTCGCCGCTCTGCGAGGGGCTCAAGAATCCGCGCTGCCTCGAAACCGTAAACCCCACCGCGACCGAGGAGGTCCTCGGCCAGGGCACGGGCGGGCTGGTCGTCCGGCGCAGACGCCAGGACGGCCCGGATCATCTCCAGACCCTGCTTCGGCTCATCAAGGGGCCCCACGTAGAGGTCGGCCAGTTCGCTACGGAGCGCGGGCTTCTCTTCATCCTCCACCAAGTCAAGGAGCCGCTCATTCATGGCCGCCAGGTCCGAGGAGAGTTCCAGGTGCCGGTAGCAACGGCGCAGCCCGTTGGCAGCGAAGAGGCTGGACTCGTCCAGATCGAGGATCTCGCTGTAGCGGGCCACGGCGTCATCCCATGCCTCGAGGAATTGCTCCTCCACCGCTGCTGTACGAGCCAGGAGCGCTGTACGCTGTTTGGCCTCCTCCACCGCAGCGAGGCGGTCGATGAGGAGGTCGTGGAGCGCTTCCCAGTCTTCGTCGGCTTGATGGACCGTTGCGAGGTGCTCAAAGGCTTCCTCGCCCACGTCGGGATTATTCACCAGATCACGGTACCACTCCACGGCCCGGTCCTTCCGGGCCAGATGCTCCAGGTAGAGGCCGGCAAGCTCCATTCCCATCTCGGCCCGGTCCATACCGTCGCAGGCTGCGGCCTTGCTCTCCAGGATCTCGGCCAGCTCCGCTGGCTCGTCACGCCCGCGATGGTAGCGCTCCAGCGCGTCGAGCGCACCCTGGGCGAGGGGATCCTGCTCCAGGACCCGGCGATAGAGGGCCGCTGCTTCGTCTGCCTCCTGGAGTTGGATCTCGGTCAGCTCTGCTGCCTTGAGGAGGAAGTCCTGTGGCGTCACCTCCCCGGCCTCCGCTGCCTCGCTGTAGATGTCCCTCAGCGTAGACCAATCCTCCAAGTCCGCGGCGAGGGATTCCACCGCGGCAGCGGCGTCCTCGGCCGCCGGGTCGAGCACCAGGACCCGCCCCCAATGGACCAGCGCCGCCTCTTTTTCCCCGGCGTCCTGTTGGACCACGGCGAAGCGGCGGTGGAGGTCGAGCTGTTCGTCTGGTTCGACCGTTACCTGGAGGAGGACGGTGAGCACCCGCGTCCGGCGCGCTGTCTCCGCTGTCTCGGGCAAGTGTTCGAGCAGGGTCCGCCCCACCTCTCCCTGGAGGTCATCATCCAGGGTCTCGACCTCGAGGAGGGCCTCGAGCTGGGCGACTGCGCCCTCGTGCCCCGGCTCCTCGGCCAGGATCCCCTGGAGCTCCGACACGCCCTCGGGCAGCCGGGACGCGCTCTCAAGGAGCACACCGGCCAGACGAAGGCGGATCGCCCCTCGGACAGCGGGGCTCCCTGCCACGTCGATGCGATGACGCAGGAGTCCCTCAAGGTCATCGGTCACGTCGGAGCGCAGCAGCAGCTCCTCGTAGCGATCAAGGATCTCTTCGTCAGCAG